>WGBH01000349.1 GCA_015494435.1 Thiotrichaceae bacterium
AGGCGCTACAGGCGCTACAGGCGCTACAGGCGCTACAGGCGCTACAGGCGCTACAGGCGCTACAGGCGCTACAGGCGCTCAGGGTGCAACAGGTGCTCAGGGCGCTACAGGTGCTCAGGGCGCTACAGGTGCTCAGGGCGCTACAGGTGCTCAGGGAGCTACAGGTGCTCAAGGAGCTACAGGTGCTCAAGGAGCTACAGGTGCTCAAGGAGCAACAGGTGCTCAAGGAGCAACAGGCGCTACAGGCGCTACAGGCGCTCAGGGAGCTACAGGCGCTCAGGGAGCTACAGGCGCTCAGGGAGCTACAGGTGCTCAGGGCGCTACAGGTGCTCAAGGCGCTACAGGCGCTCAGGGTGCAACAGGCGCTCAGGGTGCAACAGGCGCTCAGGGTGCAACAGGCGCTCAAGGCGCAACAGGTGCTCAAGGCGCTCAAGGTGCAACAGGTGCTCATGGAGCAACAGGCGCTCAAGGTGCTCAGGGTGCTCAAGGTGCAACAGGTGCTCAAGGTGCTCAGGGTGCTCAAGGTTCTACTGGTGCAACAGGTGCTCAAGGAGCCGCGGGTGCTCAAGGCTCTACAGGAGCTACAGGAGCTCAAGGTGCAACTGGTTCACAAGGAGCAACAGGCGCTCAAGGTTCTACTGGTGCGACAGGAGCAACAGGAGCTCAAGGTGCAATGGGACCTCAAGGTGCTCAAGGTGCACAAGGTTCTACTGGGGCTCAAGGTGCACAAGGTTCTACTGGGGCGCAAGGAGCACAAGGAGCAACTGGTTCACAAGGTGCAACAGGAGCACAGGGTTCTACTGGCGCAACGGGTGCACAAGGAGCACAAGGGGCGCAAGGAGCACAAGGCGCACAAGGTTCTTCAGGTGAAGGTTTCTTCGATTGGTTTACTAATACAATCGGTGATATGGACGCTGATGGTGATGTGGATTCCGATGATGTTAAAGCTTGGATCACTCACTAACTATGATGGTAATTCGTATGACCTAAGGGTCTAAATTATTGACAGCTAGATCGATATATTAGTATCTGCTTGTTGATGATTTGAATTATATTTCATCTTTTTAAGGTGTTATTAAATCATAAAACCTAGCATTGATAATTATTGTCATGCTGGGTTTTTTTGTTTCTGGGGTTTAAAAATTATTAGCTATGTTATTCATCCTACAACTCGGTAATTTGGTAAGATACTTAGTGAAAATATTAAAGCCGACTGAGTACTATATGCCGTTTAAAATTAAATAAAATAGTCGGGAGAATATAAATGGATACTAATGGATGTGATTTTAAAAAAGATCTAGTGTCAATTTTTACACCAACATACAATACAAAAAAAGATTTAATTAAAGCAGTGTATTACTCCGTTAAATCACAAAAATATAAAAACTGGGAATGGGTCATCTGTGATGATGGATCAAAAGCAAAAACGCGTAAAATATTGAAAAAAATGCAAAAAAAAGATGCACGTATCAAATTATTTTTTTTTGATAACTGTGGCAATATTGGCAAAATGAAAAAGCGTTGCACTGAGCGATGTAGTGGGGAGTATTTAGTAGAATTAGATCATGATGATCAATTAACCAATGATTGTTTGCAAGAGGTGGTTAAAAAATTCAAACAAGAACCAGATGCAGGGATGGTTTATTCAAACTGTACTGAAGTGACTGATGAGGGGGAATGTCATATGTATCAGGCTCCTTATTGGAAGTATAGGAAAACAGAATATCAAGGACAAATCTATGCAGAAGGCTTGCAGCCAGACTTTTATGGTAGTGAATCATGTTTGGCAATGGAAAATTCTCATTATTGGGAATTAATGCCAAATCATGTGAGAGCATTTCGTTCAACTGTTTTATTTGAGTTGGGTGGTTATGATGATACCTTAATCTATGCGGATGATTACGATGTTATTTTGCGTATGTTTTTATATTCAAAAATTGTTCATATTCCTAAAATGTTGTATTTATATCGTTGGGGTGATAATACATGGACAAGTGATAAAAATGAGGATTTACAGCAAAAAATGGCAAGTGTGCGTGATCGATACTTTCCAGAAATTCGTCTTGATCTAGGCTGTGGAACTTCCAAAACCTTTGGATTTCAAGGAATTGATAAGCACCCTTATCCTGAGGTTGAGCATGTATTGGATTTTAGTAAAGAAGGGCTAGAAAAATTTGAAGAAAGCAGTGTTGATATAATGCGAAGTGTTGATTTTGTGCAATATATAGAAGATAAAATCTTTACATTAGAGCAAATTTATCGAGTTTTAAAACATAATGCGACGGTTTATATTCAAGTGCCAAGTACCGATGGTCGAGGCGCTTTTCAAGACCCAACCCATCTTAGCTATTGGAATGAAAATTCATTTTTTAATGGTTATATGAATGGTGATTATCGTTATGATGCAAATTATAACTTTAAGGTCGATATGCTTTATACCACTGAAAAAAATGAGTATGGAATTTGTTGGGTACACGTTATATTGCGGGCAAATAAAAATTGATTATGTAAAAACGTTATGCGAGAAGAAACAGCGGAAAGAAAAATAGCCTTACGCAGTGGCTATACAACGGGAGCCTGTGCCACGGTGACGAGTCTAGCGGCCGCGCGTTTGCTTTTTGATCTTCCTGTGCTAACACAATGTTCTATCACTTTACCTAAAGGGCAGAGGGTTGAATTTACGCTTCAAAATTGTAAACTTGTTCCAGAGGGTGCAATCGCTTCTACCATAAAAGATGCAGGCGATGATCCCGATGTAACCCATCAGGCGCTGGTTTGTAGTCATATTGCCTTAAGCTCTAAAACAGGTATTCAGTTTTATGCAGGGGAGGGCGTGGGCACAGTGACCAGAGCAGGGCTATCGATTGCTCCTAACGAGCCTGCTATTAACCCCGTTCCACGTTTAATGATTCAACAACATTTGCAACAGTTGGCTAATGAGCAAAGATATAGCGGTGGTTTTGCTGTTACGATTAGTATTAAAAATGGCAGGGAGCTTGCCTTAAAAACGATGAATCCTCGTTTGGGTATAGTGGGTGGGCTTTCTATTTTGGGAACAACAGGGATTGTGCGTCCCTTTTCCTGTTCTGCCTATATTGCCTCTATTCATCAAGGGATTGATGTTGCCTTTGCAAATAAAATTCAGCATATTGCTGTTTGTACAGGGGCTTCGAGTGAAGCGATGATCCGTTCTCACTATTTATTATCTGAAATGGCATTAATTGAAATGGGGGATTTTGTGGGAGCGGTGTTAAAGCATTTAAAAAAATCACCTGTCCCGCAAGTGTCTATTGTCGGAGGGTTTGGAAAAATCAGCAAATTAGCGGCGGGGCATCTTGATTTGCACAGTCGAAAATCTGCCATTGACTTTAATTTTTTAGCCAACTTAGCCATTAAACTAGGGGCTGATAACATTTTAAAAGCACATATCTTGCAAAGCAATACCAGTATTGAAGCCTTAAAGTATTGTCAGCAACAAAATATTCCTTTAGCAGAGGCTATTTGTGATTTAGCATTGCAAAAAGTCAATACCATTGTGCCAAAAAGCTGTCGTTGTGAAGTCTGGGCGATTAATCGCAAAACTGAGGTAGTCGGTCATGCTGGATCAATCAGATGAAATTGCTTTTATTAGGTGGCACATCAGACGCTCTTAAACTATGTCAATTACTATTAAAACAGCATCAAGTGATTTACAGTATAAAAGGTTTAGTGCGAGAGCCAAAACTCGATTGTAACATCCATACAGGTGGTTTTGGCGGAGTACAAGGCTTGATATATTTTTTACAACAGCAACAGATTGATTGCTTATTAGATGCAACACATCCCTATGCCATCAATATCAGTCATGATGCAAAACAAGCCGCTCAGCATTGTCATCTCCCTTGCTTTCATTATACTCGACCCGCATGGCAACAACAGTTAGGGGATAATTGGATTACCTTTACAGATGAGCCACACTTAACACAACTCCTAAATGCCAACCATCATAAAAGCACCCGATTTTTTTTTACTACAGGTCGCTTATCTTCTGCATTTATTGGTAGAAAAAACCCTCAACACCATTATATTGCACGTTCAGTCACTGATAATGACACCCAAGGAATTCAAGGCATCAAATGGATAAAAAACAGAGGCCCTTTTAGAATAGAAAATGAACGTAAGTTATTTGAAAAATATCAAATAGATGCCTTAATTAGTAAAAACAGTGGCGGTCAAAGTATCTACGCAAAAATACAAGTCGCACGGGAAATGAAGCTGCCTGTGTATCTGTTACAACGCCCTGAATTTCAGTCTGATTATCCTATTTTTTCTTCTATTGACGAGATGCTAATAGCAGTAAACTCTTAGGAATGTGCCGATAGGCGAGGGGGATCTTTGCTATGTAATTTTACCCGCCTCGCCTATCGGCATCGGGGGGATAATAAGATGAATCTTACACTCCTTTCGGCGCATATTGATACAGAATGTATGGAGTCTTAAAACTGATGTTAGGAACTTCCAAGTAATAAATATACTCATATCACGCAGATTTTTTGCTTCTGATTGGATTATCTCAAGAGGTGCATAGTTATTCTACGCAACGATTGAGAGGATTCAATCAGGAGTAAAAGGGCAAGTAGGAGGGGTAGATTTATTACTTTGAAGTTCCTTAAGTAGGAGGGCATAAGCAATCTAGCCAATAATTTCCGCTAGCTTTCGTATACCTTTTTCTATTATTTTTTGATCGGCACAGGAATAATTTAATCGCATGGTGTTTTGTTGAATATTACTTGTATAAAAAGATTCTCCAGGTACAAAAGCAACTTTTTGTTGAATGGCTTTTTGAAAAAGTTCTAATGTGGATATTTTTTTGCTCAATGTACACCAGAGAAATAGCCCACCTTCTGGATTTGTTAGTTGGGTATTTTTAGGAAAATATTTTTTAATCGCTGTTTCCATTATTATTTTTTGCTGACCATAGTGTAATTTGAGTTGTGTTAAATGCTGATCAAAATCATTTTTTTCAAAGTATTGCGCTAAGATAGCTTGTGAAAATGAGTTGCTGTGTAAATCAGCGGCTTGTTTGGCGATAATTAATTTTTTCATCACAGGTTTTGGTGCAACAATCCAGCCAAGGCGAAAAGCGGGGGCGATGGTTTTTGAGAATGAGCCTAATAAAAGGGTTTGTTGTGGTAAGAGAGTGTAAAAATTACTTTTAGCTTGTCCACTAAAACGAAGTTCACCATAAGGATCATCTTGAATTAGATAGCTGTCTGTTTTGGCAATTTCTTTGGCAATGGCTTGTCTGTTTTCTTCGCTATAGGAAATACCCGTTGGATTTTGAAAATTAGGAACGGTATAAATTAATTTAGCGTTATTGATTGATAATGTTTGTTTTAATTGCTTTAAGTCCATGCCTTGAGAGTGAAGATCAATCGGTAGAAACTTAACCTGATAGAGTCGAAAAGCTTGTAATGCCCCAAGGTAAGCAGGGTTTTCTATTACCACTGCATCCTTTTTATTTAAGAAGACCTTTCCCAATAAATCTAAGGCTTGCTGAGAGCCATTAGTCATTAAAATATCTTCAGCTGTAATCTCTAAATTTTGAGCTTGGTAACGTTGCGCTATCCAGTTTCTTAATCCTAAATCCCCTTCTGTGTTGCTGTATTGTAAGAGTTGAGACCCTTTATTTTCAAAGGCAGACAAACTGGCTTGTTTAAGTTGTTGCAGAGGAAAAAGTGCATCATTAGGAAGTCCGCCTGCAAAGGAAATAACATCCTTCTCATGGGTTACTTTAAGAATTTCACGGATAAAAGAAGGGGTTACATTTTGTATGCGAGTAGAAAATAGTTTTAAACTCATGCTGTTTTTTCCTTAATTGACTTGCATAAGAGTGTAGCTTTATGCAAACTATGAATACAGATTCAATAAAATATAATTGACACAGTACAGTTTGTTATTTTTAGACTCTGTGCTTGTTTTTGATGAGGTCACTGTATGCCTAAACGTTATGAGATGGTTGCTAATTATATTGCTGATCAGATTTATTCGGGATTGCTTAAAACGAATGAAAGGGTACTTTCAGTCAGGCAGTGCGCGAATGAATTGGGAGTCAGTATTTCAACTGTCATTCGTGGTTATGAGCTATTGCAAGACCGTTTGCTGATTGAGTCTCGCCCTCAATCAGGCTTTTTTGTTAGTCAGCGCTTTGAGCTTCCTGCTGCACCAGAGGCGAGTACGCCAGAACAACGTCCTGTTGAGGTGAACCTTGGTCAGCTTGCGCTAACAATCATTAAAAGTTCTCAAAATAAACAATTGATACAGTTGGCTGTGGCATTGCCTAAAATAGATGTTGCTGCGGTGGCTCAATTGAATAAAATTACGGCACAAATTGCCCGCGAACAATGCAGAGCGAACCAGAGTATTAGCGTTGATAATATTTCGGAATATGATTCGCCTCCGGGTAATGAGCTTTTGCGGCGTAAAATTGCACAACGCTTATTAAGCGGTGGTGTAAAAGTACATCCTGATGAAATTGTGATTACGGTCGGCTGTCAAGAAGCTTTAGTGTTGAGTTTAAATGCAGTCACTAAGGCAGGGGATACTGTGGCTGTTGAATCACCTAATTATTATGGCATGTTGCAGGCAATTGAAACATTGGGCTTGAAAGCACTGGAAATCCCGACGGATGCAAAGACAGGGATTAGCTTATCGGCTTTAGAGCTGGCGATACGCGAATGGCCTATAACCGCTTGTGTTTTGGCACCGAGTTACAGCAATCCTTTGGGGTCTTGTATTCCTGATTCGAGAAAGAAAAAGTTGGCACAAATGCTGGAAAAAGCAGATATTGCTTTAATAGAAGATGATATTAATGCTGATTTAACCTATGCAAACCATCGTCCTAGAGCGATTAAATCGTATGATAAAACGGGTAATATTTTGCTTTGTTCTTCGTTATCAAAAACACTTTCACCTGGTTTACGGCTAGGCTGGGTTGTTCCAGGTCGTTGGTTGGAAAGGGTGCAACATTTAAAACTGTGTAATAGTGGAGCTAATGCGAGTATCACTACCTTGGCCGCTACTCGTTATTTGGAGACTGGTACATTTGATCGTCATTTACGACAAATGCGTCAGTATTATAAACGACAACGTGATTATTTTTTGCAATTGGCAGCGAGGCATTTTCCTGATGATATACGCATTACATATCCTCAAGGAGGCTATATTTTATGGATTCGTTTACCACAGGGAGTCGATGGTATGGCGTTATATGAATCTGCATTAGAGGAAAAAATTGCAATTTCCCCAGGTACTCTGTTTTCGGTTAATCAGCAATATAACGATTTTATTCGGATTAATTATGGACAAGAAAATGCGCAGAATTTAGAGAAAGCGGCTATTTTATTAGGGCGTTTAATGCGGGAAATGATGGTGTCTGATTAGGAATATTCCTAAAACTCATCGAAACGGCTGCGTTCAATATGGAAGAAGCTTAGTACCCAAGAATAGAGTGGCCAAATAAGCAGACTAGAAAAGAGTGTTAACCAATACAGCCATGTGGCAGGATTATTGCCTGTTGCTGCCATTATCCAGAGATTAATTAGGAGATAAGTGCCTAAAACTAGGAAAATAAGTGCATATTGATGCCATAATATACTGATAGATAAACGTGGCAATAAGCGTAATGACATAAAAACAACAATTACCATACTCAGTGCGTGTTGCCCTAAAATTGAGCCGTGAAATACATCAATAAAAAGTCCTGCTATCCAAGCTAATACAATGCTTATTTTTTTGGGTAATTTCAAACACCAGTAAATAAAGGTAAGAGCTACCCATTCTGGACGCCAAAGCAACCATTCATCAGGTAGTGGCAGTAATAGCAATAAAAAGGAGAAAATAACAGACGCTATTATCGCACCTGTGAAGCGGAGGGAAACACTATTGCCCATAGTGTATTTCTACCGTTTTAGGTGCTGTTATAGAGATAAGAAAATATGTCTTTTGGTATTGGATCATGTTGCTATTACTTTTTTAAAGTTGATTTTTCATTCGCTTTGTTCTTTTTTAACTGGCTTTCAGGTTCTTCTTCATTGGCGACGATCATATTCTTATTGTGCCAAATAGCTAAGACCTCACGGGTTTGAGTAAAATCCGTTAGTGTACGTGCCATGACTTTCATAAAAGAATCACCCGAGTTGTATTCGATACTGCTGACAACAGCGACAGGATAACCTGGAGGATAAAGTTTACCGAGTCCTGAGCTAACATAGATATCTCCTTTTTTAATATCCATATTGGCTTCTATATTTCTTAACTCAAGTAAATTGGTTTTTCCTGTTCCAACGGCTAAAGCACCGCGTCCTTGCTCTTTAATCTTAGTCTCTTTATCAGTTGATTTTTTTCTTCTTTTTAGTACTGTTTTATTAACTACATGAATGGCATGATCAATATCAGTTAACTGCATAACCTCTGCTGAATCAGGTGCAATACTATCAATTTGCCCATAAATGTTCTTTCCTGCGATTATCACTTGTCCTGTGTATAAATGGTCATTAGCACCACGATTGATAGTGACTTTACGACGAAAGGTGTTGCCTGAAACAGACAATATTTGAGCAAGAAGAAGTTCTTCCCCCATTCTCGGAATGGCATGGAGTTGTTTGCGTAGGCGTATATTTTCTTCTGCAATGGAATGGTATTTTTGGTTACGTGCTACATACAGATCAAGTGTAGAGCGCAGTTGCCTATTCTCTGATGCCATTTTTTTATGTTCGCTAAAATAATCTACCAAATACTCATAAGTATCAAAGGGTAGATTGACAGCATATTTAAAAGGGTAGGTGATCATTGTTAATGTTGTACGAACGGGATATAAGACAGTATCCCGATAATCAAATACCATCACCGTCGCGGAGATTGAGGCGAGTAGTATAAATTTGAATAACAACGAACCTTGTGGGTTATGATCAAATATGTCATTCATGCTAGTGATTCCTAATCAGAAGACCAGAAGTCGAAACCGTCATCATCGAGCATTTCTAAAATTTTACCACCACCACGCGCAACACAGGTGAGTGGATCATCAGCAACAACGACTGGAATACCCGTTTCTTCCATTAATAAGCGGTCTAAATCACGCAATAATGCACCACCGCCTGTTAAGACAATGCCTCGGTCTGCAACATCTGCCCCTAGTTCTGGAGGGGTTTGCTCTAAGGCGGTTTTAACCGCGCTTACAATACCAAAGAGTGGTTCTTGTAGGGCTTCTAAAATTTCGTTGCTAGTGAGTGTGAAACTACGAGGAACACCTTCAGAAAGATTACGCCCTTTAACCTCAATTTCTTGTAGTTCCTTGCCAGGATAGGCTGAACCAATTTCACATTTGATTTGTTCTGCCGTAGCATCCCCAATTAACATACCGTAGTTACGACGTACGTAGCTGATAATGGCTTCATCAAGACGGTCACCACCAATACGCACAGAAGCTGAATAAACGATTCCACGTAATGACATCACCGCCACTTCTGAGGTACCGCCGCCAATATCGAGTACCATTGAGCCAACGGCTTCATCGATGGGAATACCTGCACCTATAGCCGCTGCCATGGGTTCTTCTACTAGGTAAACTTTACGTGCGCCCGCGCCCATTGCTGAGTCTTTGATTGCGCGACGTTCAACTTGAGTTGCACCACAGGGGACGCAAATAACAACCCGAGGGCGAGGGCGTAAAATTCTGCCACTGTCAACTTTATGAATAAAATGTTGAAGCATTTTTTCTGTATAAGTAAAATCCGCGATGACACCGTCTTTCATAGGGCGAATAGCGGTAATATTCTCTGGGGTTCGACCGAGCATTTTTTTAGCTTCGATACCGACCGCTTCAATTTTTTTAGGGCCACCAGGACCTCTATCCTGACGTATAGAAACGACAGAGGGTTCGTCTAAAACAATCCCTTTTCCACGCATATAAATAAGGGTGTTTGCAGTTCCCAAATCAATAGAGATATCGTTAGAAAACCAGCCAGAAATAAATTTGAACATAGGGGAACAATCCGTTGTTTGGAAATTATAGCAAATTTGATAGTGAACAGATAAATATTATGGCTAATGTAACAACCACAAGAGTTGAGGGCAAGATATTGATAAAAAAAACTATAACCACATTGATCATTTTTCATTTATAGTTATTAAGCATTTTTTAGGATGTTTTTTATGCTCTCATTGCTCCATTATAAAACATATAAAAAGATAAGTAAAATTAATCTTGCTATTAATTTTACTAATGAAAGACCTCCTTTATTTATTTTGCATGGTTTGCTTGGCTCTATGGATAATTGGCATAGTCAAGCGAAGCGCCTTCAACAATTTCGTACTGTTATAACGGTAGATTTACGCAATCATGGACGCTCACCTCATTTAAAGGGTATGAGCTACCGACAAATGGGCTTAGATATAGTTGCCATTATGGAGCATGAAAAGCTAGAAACTATTGATTTATTGGGGCATTCAATGGGTGGGAAAGTAGCTATGTGGTTGGCACTTCACTACCCTAGACGAATAGCAACACTGATTGTGGTTGATATAGCACCTAAAACCTATCCACTTTGGCATCAAGAAATGTTAATTGCAATGTTAAAAGCACCTTTATTAAGCTTTCAGTCGCGTCAACAAGTGGATGATTATTTAGCACAGTTTATTGCAGATGAGCATGAGCGTCTTTTTATTTCTAAAAATTTGCAAAAACGGACAGGGAGGGGATATAAATGGCGCTGTAACTTAAAGCAAATAGTAATATCCTATCTAAAAATTGCGGCTTTTCCTATACCAGCATCCCTTTTTTCAAATCAAAGTTATTTTATTCGTGGAGAGAATTCGCCCTATATTTTACCTACTGACCATGCTTTAATAAAACGCCTATTCACTCAGTCTGAAATTCACACTATCAAAAATTCATCTCATCTTCCTCATAGAGAGCAGGCGGATGCTTTTTATCAATTATTACAAAGTTTCCTAAAATAACGCTTGCGCATTAGTAATAAGCTATATTAGAATATTCGGATATACATACTTTGATATAGATTTATTTAGCTAGGGAATAAAATTATGAAACTTGAAACAATAACATTCGTCGCTTTACTTGCATTATCTGCAACTGCTTCAGCAGATTGGTTCGATGGATTTAATAATGGCAATGGGTCGGTTAATGCCGCGGGAAATACAACTGGCAATGCTCAAGCAAATACAGCAACTAAAGGTAATGGTGAAGGTAAAGCAAATGGTTGGGGTGCAGGTAAGGGCGATGCTGATGGAGAAGTAGATTTTAGTATTCAGTTTAAAGGTAAAGGCCGCACCAATATGGATACTAAAATGCAAGCTGATGGTGATATGAAAGCTGCCAGTGATACACAAGGTGCTGGAAATGGTAGAGGGAATACTGTTGCTAATGCGACTGCTAATGGAACGGGTTCTAATGCAAATGGCGTTTCTGGACAAGCTTTGAATGCTACAGGTCTACCTCAAGCTGCACCTGCGGCTATGAATATGGGACAAATGAAAGCTTCTTTAATTGCACAAATCAAACAAGCGCAAATGATGCTACAACGTATTGAAGTAATGGAAA
>WGBH01000350.1 GCA_015494435.1 Thiotrichaceae bacterium
CAATAATATCTGCTGGCAATGTCAAAGATAAACTGTCCGTCTGGATATTGCTTTTTAAGCAGTTTTTCTTGTGTTTTGAGTGAGCTTTGTTGCTTCTTGCTGGATACACGCGTATAGAGGATAACAACGCTTGGTTCTTCAACCCATACTCGATAGTGTCCTCCTTTTGTTTTCTTAACATGATCATGGTATCGGTTGCCATCTCGCCTTCGCCGATTTGATGTTCAATAGTGTAATGAGAAATTTTTTTCATTAGCGTACCTGAATCCTTAATTTAAAACTCCAGTTTATAGCCCGCTTTAATGGCGGTATCTGATAAGTCGTTGTTTGCCTGTAATGATTCAATCTGAATAAAACCAGAGTGTCCATTAGGGAAGAGTGCAGAAACACCAAGACCGAGTTTAAGATAAGTTCGATCTAATTGAGAGGTTTTCGTACTTGGTTTGGGTGTATTTAGACCAATAGCGACAGGAAGTGAGGCATCAATAAGGCGTGCATCTTGTCTAAATTGACGATTTAATTCTAGTGAGGCTTGAGGAACAAAAACACCGCCTGATGAACTGATAGGATAGCTGGTTCGAATGCCGAGCACACCGATCAATGAGTCAACGCTTTGTTTTTCTACGGCTAAAGCCATTCCACTGGAGTTACGAGCGGAAGGATCATTGTCTAATACGGTTTCAGTATAAGCATCAATGTCTGTATTAGTGTAATCGAGTCGGGTATAAGGCGTTATATTTAAGGCATTGCGATTAAATTCATAACCCATCCCAATGCTTGCGGATAATTGCTGGCTATCTGTTTCTGAAAAAGCCTTTCCATCGCTTGCAAGCACGGTTGCAGTACGATTGTCATAAACAGGAACAGGACGAGATCCATTGATAGAGTTATTACCAATACTGACGATTCCATCCATATAAATCTTGTCTGAAGGGAGATAGCTGCTATAAACACTTAAATATTGCCCTTTAAGTTTTGTATTACCACCAGACTGATTTTGATCGGTAAAATGAGAGTTTAACTTACTATAACCAAACGCTGTGCCCACTATAATTTTTTCACCAGGAAAACGATAATCAAGACCGATTGATAACGCATCGCCGTCGAAATCAGCAGCCCTTTCTCCTTGGACAATCGCTTGGCTGGCATCGCCTAAAGCCCCTGTGCCATCGATACCGATAGTTTGTTTTCTATCACCTTTATTATAGCCAACATTGGCGAAAAATCCCCAACGGCTGGATTCGAGCAATCCATTATTATCTCCAGAAGCCCCTCCCTTTATAGACTGGCGAAGCCCGTTTATTCTTGTAGTGATTTGATTAGTATGTTTTCTGGATGAATCTAATGATGCATTCCCCTGAACAGAAAGTTCTTCATGTCTTAATGCTGCGATTGCTTCATTATCAGCGCCATCTTCTTTTGCAATAACATCATTGCAAATATTTTGAAAGTTTTGTTGTTCATGTGTTGGGGAATTATTATTTCCAAGGCTGGCACAGACCTGCTTATAAGGTTCAGGTAACTGCGCTTGAACCGTTGTGATTGAAATGGTACTGATGACAATGGATGCAAATGAAACAATCGTGTTTTTTTTATCTTTAATTAAAGACATATAAGACTCCTTCTAGGAAAATTGTAATTATTCTGATTTTTATAAAATCTTGCGATTTAAGTCCCCTATGTCTTTAGTTTAGGGGAAGTTGACTAGCATATCTGTGATGAATATCACAAAATTAAAAACGGCAGTTGAAAGAATACGCGTAAAGTTTATCTTCGCAATAATTGCCTGAGTATCTGGGAATTTTTAGATATAAAGGGTGTTTTTTTTTATAAGAGGTAGAGGGAGAAAAGCGGCTACTATTTTAAGCAGGGTGAATAGGTTCATTGCTTGGAACTTATTTATCCTTGATTGTCTAATCTCACTGGTCGTCGTGTGGCTTGTGAGATCGGATTATCCTTAGAATGTATTAGCGATTATTTGCTTATTCTTGGTCTGTAATTAGTTTGAGCAGAGTTTTAGATTTTTTGATCTGCTGTTGTATCTCATCTATGATCGCGTTTGCTGGATTAGATACTGCATTCTTGTTGTCAGTATGTTGGGATGCTTCATTTATGGAGATTATTGCATTTTGAGGTGTTATTTCTTGGGATTTTTGATCATTAGAGGCAGTGTCTGTGGAGATTGTTTCTGTGGTTTCTTTCCCTGTAGAGGCTACTTCTTTAGTTTCTGTTTCTGAATTTTTATCATTATTTTCAATGGTCTCAGTAGCAGAGGTGGCTTCTTCAGTTGCCTCTCTTACAGTTGCTATTTCTTTGTTTTCAGTCTCTGTTGTAGTTTCTTGTGTTTTTTCATCCCTTAAAGGGTTGCTATCATCTGTGGAAGTTGCTTCTTTAGTTTTGGATTCTTGAACTGGTTCATCGGAAGATGCAACATCTTTTACTTCGGTATTTTGAGGGTTTTCTTCACTAGGAGTTGTACCTGTAGGACTCACTTCTTGCGTATTTTTAGTCGTTGTGCTTACTTCAGTCGCTGGGGCTTGTGCTTCATCAGTTGCGGGAGTATTAGCAGGGGAAGTAATTTGAGTGGTCTCATCAGTGGAAGCAACTTCTTTAACTTCCGTATTTAGCGTTTGTTCTTCGCTTGAAGTGGTATCGTTAGAATCCGCTTCTTTA
>WGBH01000351.1 GCA_015494435.1 Thiotrichaceae bacterium
CTCCAGATTTGAATATTCGGCAACAGACGTTTGCTGTCTGTACTCGGAGCGGGAATTTTACACTATGCGGAGGTTTGCTTATACCGTGACCTTGCAGGGGTTTGTTTTTTTATTCTGGGGTGTGGCGTGGACATGCCCCTGATTTTTAGCATTATCCTTAATATGAAATTAAATCATTGTTTCTATTAAGATTCAGGTTATTATTATGCTGCCTATAGAGTCACTTTACAAAGGCGCCTTTCAGGGTATCGAATTGTAGTTATATCAAGAAAATCACAAAAAGTTATGGCGAAATATAAATTCAAACAATCGGAAAGGTTCGCTGTCTGGAAAACTCACGGCGAGAAATGCTTTTGGTGCGCAGAACCATTATGCCTACAAGAAACAACTGTTGATCATGTACTCCCTGAAACATTACTAAGCAAAGATGATGAACTATCAAGAATAAAGCTTCTTTTCGGACTGAGTGATTCCTTTGATATAAATAGCTATGAGAATTGGGTGCCAGCCCATCAACACTGCAACGGTGCCAAACGTGACACTATTTTCAAAGCTAGTGAGGTAATGCTTGCAATACTAGAGCGTGTTAGCGCTAAAGCACAAAATGCGGTGAATCATCAAGAACGAATAGAAAATAATAGGCGTGTTGGAGAAGCTTTAACGAAAGTTCAAGTGCTCTATGACGAAAATAAAATTAAAAAAGAAGACCTTATAGCAATCTTCTCTGATAACGATACTGAAGAGAAAAAACTTTCAGAAAAACTTGAAGAATTGATACTACGTGTAGACCCAAGCTGGGAGATTGTTTCAGTGAGTAATGAAATGGCGACTGTGACAGATGGGCGTTTTGCAGGAAGAACCCCAGTGGGGAAAGACGTGCATCCAAGTTGGGCTTGCCCAAATTGTTCTGCCTATGGACCGTGGAGCGGTGCAAGATGCCTCAGTTGCGGAGTGCTTTCTGATGGAGAATGATATAACAAGTCAATTAATGTTATGTGTAAATAATATATAAACTTAAACAATGAAATTTACTAATGACCAGCTAGAAATAGATCTTGAGGAAATTGATACTTTTCTTAGAAAAGAAAAAACACCTATACATGGCAGGCCAATAAGAGCTGCATCTGAATTTTCAAAAAAATACAAAATAAGTCTGCCTATTAGTAAGCCACAGCCTGGTACTTACCATGAATCGTATGAATTTTGGCCAATAACAGAATTCATTACAAATTGGTTTGATAAACGATATGGTGATAGGTTGGGTGTTGATATGGGACCGGGAAAGTGCGTTTTCCTCCTTAGAGGTGACCCATGGTTTTTCCATTACCCTCTTTTTATTGGGAATCATCGGTTTGGTATCTCTAGAGAACATTCATCTGATGAATTGGCACCAATAGATGGTGTTGCTGTTTATAACATTTTCGAATCAATCAAAAACTTACCTATAGGGTTGAGGAATTCTACTACTAATGACGAACTACAATACCTTCTGGATACATTCTCTCTCGGTATATCTGCACTTACAGCTCTAGAGGAAGTAAGTAATAATGAATTAATTAAAACTGCAATAGCAGACTTTGAGGCAGCAGTCTCACATATTATGTCTTCTAGGTCAGATTACGGGCTTTCAAAGTGGTCGTCTCTACAATCAACAGAAAAGATTTTAAAATATATAATACAATCTAAAAATAATAAATATTTAAAAACCCATGATTTAAGTATTTTATATAAAAACCTGAAAGGCTTAGGCATAGATACTGATTTAGAGCATGAAATATCTATTATTCAATGTAGTCCGGCTATAAGATATGGCGAAGAAGATGTAAATTTAGAAGATGCAATAAGTGCTTATCATGCAGCACTACATGTTATTTACAAATTAAAAAGTGTACTGTAACAAACACTTAAAAATGCATATCGGGGCGCGGGATCCCGTTGATTAAACTGTTATGCTTAAATAATAAAAAGAGAAAATTTAGTGAAATATTATGATGAATTTGGAAGAGAAGTAGAACCTGAAAGAACCAACCATTCTATTGGTCAGGTTTTCGTTGCAGTGGCAACTATTGCCGTGGCTGTTGTTAGTGCAAAAGTTCCAGGATTTGAATGGTTTTTATACCTTTGTATACCACTTTTGATTATTCTACTAACAGTCATGCTTTTTGAAACAAAGCTGGGTGCTTACATTAAGAATATATGGTATGCAAAAAAAGATAAAAAAATATTAAATAGCGAATATGTTGAATATAAAAAAATATTTGATAAAAGCGAAACAGCTGAAAAGCTTATTGGTTCAATCAATAAAATTGACTGGGCTAATAACAGACCCGTACAGTACCTAAATTTAAATAACAAGATAAATAGACTTAAACAAACACTAGAGAATTCAAATGCTAGTAAGTCGTCTATGCTGATTCTTCTAAATTATTCATTACAAGAGTATATTGAATATGCGGATGGGTATTTAAGATATTGTGACAACTACATTATAAATAGAGAAGTGAGTTATTTAAACCCACTGCATCAAGCAGAAACAGTAAAGTTAATTCGAAGATATGAAGATTTTCGTGATAGTCACAATGAATATTGTAAGGCAATAAATCTAAGGCTTAATAAAGTAAACTTGCTATATTTTTATGGGGCAGAACTTTGCCTTATTCCAAAAGATATATCGGTGAAAAGTGAAGCATAGGCATAACTATCAGCTCTAGTGGACATTTTATACGCCTCTTAGCAAAGCGTTAAAGATGCAAAGGAAACAAGGCATGAATGAACACGAAAAGATAAATTATGTTGAACTGCCAGCAAAAGATTTAAGCGCAACAAAAGAATTTTTTACCCAGGTCTTTGGCTGGTCGTTTCAGGATTTCGGGCCGGAGTATTCTGCATTCACAGACCAGGGCCTTGATGGCGGTTTCTTTAAATCAGATTTATCATCGTCAACCAGCAATGGCGCTGCGCTGATTGTATTTTACAGCAGTGACCTTGAAGCGACCCTGGAAAAAATAAAAAACGCGAATGGCCTTATCGTAAAACCGATTTTTCCCTTTCCGGGCGGTCGTCGCTTCCACTTTACAGAACCGAGTGGCAATGAATTTGCAGTGTGGTCGGATAAAACCGCTTAAGAAAAGTCAGGAACAGAGAACTATTATTTCTTGAGCAGGTTAGTTTAAGCGTTATTTTCGAAATAACCTTGATTGCCCGTACGTTTTGGCGTACGCTTTAGCAAGAGGTTAATAATCATGACAATATTAAACGCCACTGAGGCACGATCAAAACTGTACAGCCTGATAGATGAGGCAACAGAAACTCACCAACCTGTTGTAATTACAGGAAAAAGAGGCAATGC
>WGBH01000352.1 GCA_015494435.1 Thiotrichaceae bacterium
AAATGGGAAGAGGATAATATCCCTTACACGATACGAAAAAGACGACAAGCACTCTTGAATATTAATAAAAATGAAATCCAAAAAGCGGGGAAATTTAATGTAAATTAGGGAGGGGGTTCGACAGCCTAGGCGGAGTCTAAAGAGCGTAGTCTCAATTCTTATGTACGCGGTGCGTATAAAAGTGAAAAAAGTGAGTTAACGCAAACCTCTAAGGCAGTAACATTACGCGATGAAACCGCTTATACCGTCTTATTGGCGTGGTTTTATAATCCTGATATTAAACAGGGTATGACCTTGGCACAGGTGTTTTGGTTGAAAGAGGGAAATCATAATCCTGAGCGTTTTTATCTCACCTGTGAAAAGCCCTTAACGATTAAACAACATTTTAGTAATTTTGCAGATATAAACACCTTAAGAAAACGTCTGCGTGGACGTAAGACGTTGCAAATTAGTACCACCTTTCGAGAATATTCCACCCTGTTTCGACGTTATTTTGGAATCCAATCTGAACAGGCCTTAGATTTGTTTTATCAAACCGTATCAATGAAATCGGTCGGCAATTTAACCGAGTTTGTGCGTTTGCATATGTTGGAAAAAAATGAGGTTGAAACCCAGCTAGATACCTTATTGCGTGGTTTTGATAATCTTAATCGCTTACATGAGGCGGTACTCAAAGCGCGTTTGCAAATTGAGCAATTAACACCTTTAACCGCTGCCTTAGCTAAGTTCAGCGAGTTGCAAACCCGTATTGAAGCCTTGCGTAATGCGCGTAATGCCTTAGGCAGTTGGTTTGCATATTTTCAAAAAGCCTTATTGCAGACCCAAATTGAGAAATTAAACCAACAAAGCCAACGCTTAGTGCATCAGCTTGAAAAAATCAGCGCAAACATTGAAAGTTTACGCCATAAAGAAAATGATTTTAGAAATAGTATTGAAGATCAAGGGGGACGCAGATTACGCGAAATAGAGCGTGAAATTGAACAGTTTCAACGTGAAGTGGGACGCTGTAAACGTCAATATGCCCATTATGAAAAAGCCTGTCAGCCTTTGGAATTATCGCCACAACTAGATGAAAAACAGTTTTACGCTAATCAACAACAATTAGAAATAATTGCCAAAACCATTGAGACGAAAGAAAAGAATTTACAACAACAGCGTGATCAGAGTGCCATTCAACTCAGTATTCAGCGCAAAGAACAGAGCCAATTACAACAAGAAATAGACTCGCTAAAACAACGTAAATCCAATATTCCTTTGCGTAATTTATCCATTCGCCAAGGCTTGCTAGAGACTTTAAATCTAAAGGAAGAGGAACTACCTTTTATTGGTGAGTTATTGCAGGTCGATGATCAAGAAGCTGCATGGGAAGGCGCGATTGAGCGGGTATTGCATAATTATGGTTTAAGTCTGCTCGTGCCTGAGCGACATTATAAGCGAGTGAGTCAATACGTTGAACAAACGCATCTTAAAGGGCGTTTGGTCTATTTTCGTATTGATAATAATCACTTAAAATCGACTCCGATTGAAGCAGGCTCATTGGCTGAAAAAGTAAAAATAAAGCCTGACAGTGAATTTTATGATTGGCTAGAAAACGCCTTGGCAAGTCGTTTTAATTATCATTGTTGCGAGGATATGGAGGCGTTTCGCCGTCATTCCTATGCCATCACTAAAAGCGGACAGATAAAGGCAGGACGACAGCGCCATGAAAAGGATGATCGTTATAACTTACATGATCGTAGTCGTTATATCTTAGGCTGGAGTAATCTGGAAAAGCGACAAGTATTAGAAAATCTAGCACAGACGCTAGAGCAAAAAATTCAACAATTTTCAATCCAAATAGCCAATCTGGAAATGCAACAAAAAGTATTACGCATAAAAACCAATGCCCTGCATGATCTACAAAAAACCACCCAATTTGCTGAAATAGATTGGCAAACACCTACGCTGAGCATTGAAACACTGCATCAAGAGCATAAAAGTATTCAAACTAGCTCCAATGTGTTGCAACAATTGCAAAAGCTACTAGAACAAACGATTAGCAAGCGGCAGGAAAAAGAACAGCAAGAAAAACAAGGATTTAGTGATCAAGGGACTTTAAAAAACAAATTAGAAAATGCGAAGCAAACGCTAAAAGCCGCAGTAACACTTGCTAATGAAATCAGTGAAGAGGCATTACAACAGCATCAACCTTTATTAACACAATGGCGTAAAAAAGAGCTAGGTGAAACGGTCTTTAATTTACGTAATTTAGATAAAAACCAGCGAAAAATACGCGAAGCCATGAGTGCTCATATCGGTAATGATACCGCTAAATTAAATCGCCTCACACAAAGTATTATCCAGCAAATGCAAAATTATAAACGCAATTATCCTGCCGAAACCTCAGAGGTTGATGCACGCATTGAGGCAGGGCATGAATATGCACAAATGCTAGCGATATTAGCCTCAGAAGATCTGCCACGCCACGAAGCCACCTTTAAAAAGATGCTCAATGAGCAAACCATTCAAGGGGTGGTGATGTTTCAAAGTCAGCTAGAAAAAGAACGTCGTCAAATTGAAGATAAAATCCATGCTATTAATCAATCCCTACAACAAATTGAATACAATACAGGCACTTACATTACACTAGTGGCAAATCTTGCTATCGATGTGGATGTGCGCGATTTTCGCAGTGAATTAAAAATGATTCTTAGTAATACCTTAGATAGCGATGATTTATACACCGAAGAACGTTTTTTACAGGTTAAAAGCATTATGGAACGCTTTAAAGGACGCGAAGGGCAAGTGGAACAAGACCGCCGCTGGATGCGTAAAGTCACCGATGTCCGCAACTGGTATAACTTCTCAGCCAGTGAACGCTGGCGTGAAAATGACGAAGAAAAAGAGTTTTATAGCGACTCCGCAGGGAAATCAGGTGGACAAAAAGAAAAACTCGCCTATACCATCCTCGCCTCCGCCTTAGCCTATCAATTTGGCTTAGAATCTAATGACAATAGCGCACGCTCCTTCCGCTTTGTCGTCATAGATGAAGCCTTTGGTAAAGGCTCCGATGAATCCACCCGCTATGCCTTAGAACTATTTAGAAAATTGAATTTACAACTATTAATCGTCACCCCACTGCAAAAAATTCATGTGATTGAGGATTATATTAACGCAGTACATTTTGTGCATAATCGTGAAGGAAAATATTCCATGTTAAGGAATTTGAGTATTGAGGAGTATCGGGAAGAGAAGGCTAAGCAAGCGTAGCCTTAATTATTTGATAGGATACGCTGTTGATTTTAGATGATTGCACATTAATTAATGTGAAATGAGGTATAAATTTTAAGATGAGAAAATTACGAAAAAAACCAAAGGCATCCCCTGCAAGAGGGCCTTTAGCAAGAAAAGTGATTGCCGCCGCTCCTTATATGTTACGAACTGTAACGCAACTAAGGGATTGGCAAACGATAAAAATAACCGCAGAGAATTTTAAGCTTGGTATTATTGCCAATGATTTATCACATCTTGATCCTGTTCATGCTGTTTATACCCATGTTAACAAGCTCTTATCTAGAAGAAGAGCTTGTTAACTTACCAGCCCTGAGTAAATTTGGGAACGCTTATTTTACAGCAGCAGAAGAATATATGCCTTCAGGCCCACCAGAAAGCCCAATAACAGGCTCTTATTTTTCACTTTGGGGGATATTTGATTTGATCTTATCTCAACAGGTGCAAAAAAAGAAAGTTTTGGAACAACAGCAATTGACTTATGCAAACATCTAAAAGTAGATACTGGCTTTATCGACATTCTTGAAAAAATGCAACACTCTCGAATGGGAATTTACCAATACGAAGGTTCTCAAGATAAATATGTTTTTTTGAGAGAGTTAATTACCAATAAAAAAATTAAAGCGGTTTGTGCTAGCGGTTATAAAGGACAACAAGGAGAAATATGGTTTGTCCGAGTTTTACCGCCTCCTTTTGAACACCCTTCTTATGATTATTCTGTTATTTTTACAACACCGTATATTTTAGGTAAAAGTACTAAATCAGGGAGTTTTAATGCTAATGTTGAAACGGATTGGATTGCCTATCTCAACAGAAACTTCATAAAAACTAGTATTGATTCATCTAGAGAAGATTACTTTGAAGCCGCCTATGAAGAACTAATGAAATATGGTTTAACTAAAAATTATTGGAACGAATATATCTTTTTATCTTATGTTAATCATAAATTTGACATGATTGCATTAGCAGGATTTCCTGATATACCCTCAAGCTTACCTCATTCCAAAGAAGGGTATGATAAATGGGATTTATGATCAATACCTTCGCCAAATCTAAACTGTAGGGCGGATAAGTCTAACGCATCCACCACAACACGTTGATTTTGGTGGATGCGCTATCGCTTATCCACCCTACAAATTAGGATTGGCGAAGTTTTTAATATCAATGAAGAAATTACAGATTTAGAAATACAGATTTAGCCACACAGCTATATCGTTATAATGTTGAGACTGTAACAAATGCAAATAAAAACTTTGAAAAATGACGCTTTGATAGCTTACATTTTGCTACAGCTAAATGCAATGAACTAGAAATTTACTCTTTTTATAAGCATTTAGGGCAAATGGAGAAACTCTACAAAAACTACCTTAAAGTCATTAACCAATCCAAATGATCACCCCAGCCCAAATCCAAAAAAAAGCTAAAAACCTCTGGAATAGCGGTAAAATCCTAAAAGCCACCCTTAACCAAGAATCGCTTTTCCCTTGGACTATCACCTTCCGCAAGCCTAATGCACAACAACAGGTTGATGATTTCAGCACAGTGCGTCAATGGGTTAGCAATTTAAAATCCCACAGTAAAGCATCAAACCCTAAAGCGAATAATGGCGGTTATGAAATTGAATATAAAAGCATAAATCACCGTCAATTAGGCACACAACAATTACCGACAAAAATCGTTTTTACAAGCCAAGACGATTTTCTCCGTTATTTAGGAAAATTACGTCAGTTTAATGCCTTCGTTACAATGGCAGAACAAAGTAGCCTGCGTTTTCCTGTGTTAAAAGATTGGTTGGCAGATAATCCGCGTCGTTTTATAAAGCATTTTTCCATTTGGGCTAAATTGCTGGCAGTTTGTGATTATCTTATTAAAAACCCGTATCCTAATTGTTATCTACGTGAGCTGGAGATTAGTGGTGTTGATACTAAATTTATAGAAAGCAATAAAGTGATTTTAGCTGAGTTGCTAGATCAATTATTACCTGCTAATAGCATTGATCATCAAGTAACAACTCTTAAACAACATGGCTTTGAACGGCGTTATGGTTTTAAATTTGAACAACCTTTAATTCGCTTGCGCTTATTAGACCAGCCTCTTTATCCTATCCCTAATATAAGCGATATTAGCTTACCCGTGTCACAATTAGCACAATGGAAAATTCCCTGCCAACGTGTTTTTATCACTGAAAATAAAATCAATGGATTAAGCTTTCCTGATATGGAAAATAGCCTTGTTATTTTTGGACTTGGTTATGGCATTAATCAACTCGCAAAAGTGAGCTGGTTATCTTGCTGTGAAATTTATTATTGGGGAGATATTGATACACATGGCTTTTCTATTTTATCCAATTTACGTCATTATTATCCTAATGTACATTCACTCATGATGGATAAAATCACACAACAACAGTATCAGCATTTATGCGTAATCGAGCCTGAAAGTTCGCATTGTACGCATACACTTCAATATCTTAGCGATGCAGAGCAACGGCTTTATCAACAACTAAAACAAAATCATCAGCGCTTAGAGCAAGAACGCTTACCAATGCATTATATTAAACAGCAACTACAACAAGCCATTTCTTCCTCTAATACTTATTAAAATCACACTGGAGCATCGAGTATTACTTTTATTCTATTTCAAGACTTCAGAAGGGTCGATTTTAAAAATAATAATGGATGTCTATAAATTTAGTAGGCTCGGTTTCGCAAGCTATATCGGCTAGTGGATTGAACCTGTGGTTTGTATATTGTAGGTCGGATAAGGAACGCCATCCGACAAGATGCTGAATTAAGCTATTTGCTGGGTGACACTACCGTTTATTCGAGCTACTTTTAGAAAATATATGTGGCAAACACAGATTTGCCCCACTACCCTAATATCGACTCTAAGATTAACGAAAGTGTAAACGCCAAATTTTTACTCATATTCGTAATGAATAACCAGTCCTTAAATTTAAATCTTTCATTTTTTCGGCATCCTTCATTCCCCAGTTAACACTTTATGGATAAAAAGATGAAAAGTGCCTCTATAGCACAATAATACTCTAATTTGCTATAAACTAGAGTACTTTTAGC
>WGBH01000353.1 GCA_015494435.1 Thiotrichaceae bacterium
AGTAGCATCGCTAATTATTTTACTTATATATGAATACAAGAAATCTATAAATAACAATAAAACGACATAAATAAATCCAAAAATAGTCATCATTCCAATTCTAATTTGCTCTGTTCAATAGCATCAAAAAGACAAGCAAAGTGGGTAACTTAATTGCTTAGAACCTTCTTAGTACTTACCACGATACGTTTTATGAAGTGCCAGCTTTGTTAAAGCATAACGTGCTTTAGGTAGCCCTGTTTTTTTTAAACGATAATATTCAGCCATTACTTTTTTAACGTAATTTTTTGTTTCACGATAAGGTGGGATGCCTTTGTATTTTTTAACCTTGCCAGGTCCTGCATTGTAAGCGGCAACAGCAAAGCGTTTATTGCCCTTAAACAAATGTAACATTTTACCCATATATTTAACGCCTCCTTGAATATTTTGCTCAGGATTCCAAGGGTTGCTAATTTTCATCAAACGAGCTGTAGCTGGCATGAGTTGCATCAATCCTACTGCACCTACAGGTGAATGTGCGTTTTCATTAAAGCACGACTCTTGCCTTACAATGGCATGGATCAACTCTTCTTCAACCCCATAAAGTCTAGCATAGACCTGTATGGTACGTTGATAAGCGCGTGCTTTAGAGGATAAATGCTGTTGATTAGAACAGCTATGAATCACTCCATTTTTTTTTCTTATTGTTGACTTTTGGCTCTGTTTTTTCTTAAAAAAGCTAACTTTAGTCACAACAGGCTTATATTTCTTTTTTACTTTATAAACCTTAATTAACTTATAGCCTTTTTTACTAATACGTTGATCCGTTAATATCGCCGAACCATCCACACTTAGATAGGAATAAACATCTGCATCTGCTTTAACGCTCATCAGGAGAAAAATTATACTAATAGACAGGGGTATCAGGGGTGTTTTGATTAATTTTTTCATTTTATAATTATTTTTATGATTTATAAAAAAGTGAGTTTATGCTTGTTATACGGGTAGCCTATAGCCTAACGTGGGGAGATTGACAAATTCTAGGAGAATATGATAAATGGAGTAAGAAAATTAATCTTAGAGCTGAATATACGAGGGTGGATAAGGAAGTTCCAAGCAATGAATCTACCAATTTTACTTGCCCTTTTATCCCTATTTGAATCCTCTCAATCCTTGTATAGAGCGACTATGTGCCTCTTAAGATGCTCCAATCAGGAACAAAAAATCAGTGCAATTACTGAGTGAATTCATTACTTGAAACTTCCTAAGTTCAACCCATTCACCGCAATATTTTGATTTTATTGGATGTACTATTGCTGATTTATTTCACAAATCACAATTGGCGAAGGTGTTCATTCAATTAATAATTTAGTGCAATATGAACCTTTTCAAGCCATTTTTGTTCACGTTGCAAATCGGCAAGCAATAGATTTCTTTGTTCTAATAATGTTTTATTACAGCTTAATTTCAAACTGGTAAATGTTGCGGATGCACCAGGTAATACCGCTTGATCAAGACGCAAACGGTGCAATAAAACAGCAATACGCAACAGAATACTAAGGCGTTTTACTACTCGTTTTTCCGCATTAGGCAGACCATCAAAAACACCATAATTTAGCTTACGACGATGCGTTGCTACCATCACTGACAGCCAGTGTTGTTCTTTGCGTGAAAAACCTGCCATATCGACATAATCTAAAATATAAGCGCCATGAAGGTGGTATTTATTATGAGTAATCGACATCCCCACTTCATGCAAATCAGCCGCCCAGCCCAATAATTTTTTTGCGTTTTTTGGTAGTTCCCACTGTTGACGTACTTGTTTAAAAAAATGCAATGCCGTTTGTTTAACCCTATCAGCTTGGTCAATATCAATATTAAAGCGTCTCTGGAGTTTATCCACGGTACGACTTCGCACATCTTCATGCTGGATTCTTCCCATTAAATCATAGAGTAAACCTTCACGTAGCGCACCATCTGATACCGTCATTGATTCAAGTGACAATCCTTCAAAGACGGCAATTAATACCGCCAAGCCACCTGCATAAACAGGCGCACGTTCAGGAACCAACCCCGGCAAATCAATATTTTCAATGGTCTTTGAAGCAATCATATGATCACGAATATGATATAAGGCAGAAAGTGATAATCCAAATTTTTGAAGCTGTAATTCTTGAATGATTTTACGGGTTGCTTTGATCGTCCCTGAAGAACCAATCGCACGTATCCAATTACCACTGCAAAAGGCTTTTTCAATCGGTATTATTTCCAAACGCAATGCCATGTTTGCCTTTTCCCAATTCTCTTTATTGAGTTGATTATTAGCAAAAAAACGTTGCGTCGTACTGACCGAACCAAAATTTAAACTCTCAAGTTTAATAGGTTCAAAGGCTTTGCCAATAATAAACTCAGTACTCCCCCCGCCAATATCAATCACCAACTGCTTACCCTGATCATTAGATAAGGTATGCGATACGCCAAGATAAACAATACGTGCTTCTTCATGTCCAGAAATAATAGAAATTTCATGTCCCAAGGCTTCATTAGCTTGTGCAATAAAATGTTCAGAGTCTTTCAGGCTTCGTAATGTATTTGTACCCGCAATACGCACATTTTCAGCAGAAAAGTGTTTAATACGCTCACCAAAACGATGTAAACAAGTCAATGCTTTACGCTGTTTTTCCTCGCTTAAATGCCCTTTTTTATCTAGCCCACCACGCAAGCGCACCATTTCTTTGATTTTATCTAATATTGCAAAACCACCTTGACCATCCATACGTGCAACAATCATGTGGAAGCTATTCGACCCTAAATCAACCGCAGCGATCATATCGCTTTGTATTTCTTCTTTATTCTCTACTGTCATTATTTCTTATTAAAACCCTGATCTATCATTTATAAAATTATTTATTGAGAAAGCAAAACATAGTACGCCTTTTTTTTCTATAAATATTATAAAAAAAGCATCACTTGTCTCTCTCATCCCGATAAGCTACCTTGTTCCGATTATTTTATTAATGGAATGGATGCGTGACAACTCTCTACTTACTTAGCACAGGCCCAGGTGATATTAATTATTTACCCCCTATTGCAAAAAAAGCCTTACAACACTCCCAATATTTAGTTGCCTATGGGCTTTATCTGGATTTACTCGGTGATTTAATAGACAACAAACAATGCTATCAGTTGCCATTAGGTCAAGAAGTTGAACGAGCGCGTTTAGCATTGAACCTTGCCTCAGAAGGCAAAACAACGGCTTTACTCTCCAGTGGTGATATTGGAATTTATGCAATGGCAACCTTGGTTTTTGAGTTATTAGATCACCCTCAAGAACGGACAAATCACCCACAATGGGAAAGCGTTCATATTGACGTGATTGCAGGTATTTCAGCAATTCAAACCCTAGCTTCCCGTGTAGGCGCTCCTATTGCGCATGATTTTTGCACTATTTCCTTATCTGATTTACTCACCCCATGGGAAATAATAGAAAAACGTCTGCATAATGCAGGAAAAGGAGATTTTGTGATTGCTTTTTACAACCCTGTCTCACGCAAACGGCAGTGGCAATTAAAAAAAGCACAGCAGATTTTATTAAATTACCGACCTAAAAAAACCCCTGTCATTATTGGTAAAAATTTAAGCCGAAAAAATGAAAAAATTATCCATACCACTTTAGAAGAACTAGATATTAAACAGGTCGATATGTTGACACTGCTGATAGTGGGGAATTGTGAATCACAACGCATTCAAACAGCACAAGGGCAATGGGTTTACACGCCCAGAGGTTATGGTAAAACACTATGAGTATCTATTTTATTGGAGCAGGTCCTGGTGATCCCGAATTGATTACCGTTAAAGCACAACGCCTTATTCGTCAATGCCCTGTGATATTATATGCAGGTTCTTTAGTCCCTGAAGCTATTTTAGCTGAGGCGCACAGTGATGCCCTTATTATTGACTCTGCACCTTTGCACCTTGAGCAAATTATTGCAGTAATGCAACAGGCGAATAAAGAAGCTAAAGATGTGGCGCGAGTGCATTCGGGTGACCCCTCTATTTATGGTGCTATAGGTGAACAAATGCGCCGTTTAGATCAGTTAGTGATTGATTATGAAGTCATTCCCGGAGTCACCGCGACCAGTGCATCGGCTGCTTGGTTAAAACGTGAACTGACCCTGCCTACCATCTCTCAAACGGTAATTTATACCCGTTATGCAGGTAAAACCTCGATGCCAGACGGAGAGGACTTGACCTCACTAGCACAACATAAAGCCACGTTAGCGATTCATCTAGGTATTAGTCGTATTCATAAAATTGTTGAGGAACTCATCCCCTATTATGGCAAAGACTGCCCCGTTGCAGTGTGCTATAAAACAGGCTGGGAAGATCAGATAAAAGTAGAAGGGACACTGGAAACCATCACTAAAATAGTCCGTGAAAAAAAAATCACACGTACCGCATTGATTCTCGTTGGGAGTGTATTGAATCCTCAAGCCTTTGAAACATCCTATTTATACGATGCAGAGCAAGCCAATATTTTTCGACCTCGTGGGAAAGTAAATAAAAAATAGCCGATTAATTAATCTTGGAAGTGAATATACAAGGGTGGATAAGCAATAGCGCATCCACCAAAACCAAGGTTAATTAACTGCTACAATATATCTACTATTTCCTATAAAATAATGATATAATATCATTATGTATTCAATAGGAAAATTTGCAAAACTAATCGGACGAAGTATACAAACACTAAGGTCA
>WGBH01000354.1 GCA_015494435.1 Thiotrichaceae bacterium
GAACGCTGTATAATAAAGGTCAGTATTTTTGTCCACTGACCTTTATTGGTATCTCCTAAATTAACTAATAGTTCTTCAGTGCTACCAATAATGGCAATATATTGGGTATTTAAGCGTTGAGTTTGTGCCAATGTACTGATTAGTTCCGATTCTGGATGAAGTTGTTCTAAAGTATTATCAGCAGCGTTTAATAGCTTCATTAATGCAGCAATCACATGTCCACCAATAGGCAGCAATTCCCGCTCAATCAAAAAACACTGTATAATTAACGACTTATAAAATCACTTACTGTGCAAAAATAATAAGAAAAATCATGCCCAAAAAACGTCCAGAAATTCCACCATTAAAACGTCTACAGTTTCGTAAAACATTATCTATGCCCTCGTTATTGAAGAATGTATTTGCACACTTCAATAATATTGAAGAGCATCGAACAAAGAAGCCAACCTATCCATTAAGTGAGACATTAATGACAGGACTTGCCATCTTTGGATTAAAATATCCCTCACTCTTAGCTTTTGACAATGACCGTGAAGAACAACGTATTCGTCATAACCTACAGTCACTTTATGGTATAAAAAAAGCCCCCAGTGATACCAGTTTACGAGAAGTTCTTGACGAGGTAACACCTGAGAGTTTACGCCCTGCAACTGTTGGGCTTATACAAGAATGTCAGAAACAAGGGGTACTGGAAAACTACCGATTTCTGGGTGGATATTTATGCAGTATTGATGGTACAGGACAATATTCTTCTCAGCATATCTCCTGTCCTGATTGTTGTGAAAAGAAACATCGAGACGGTAGCATTGAATACTATCACCAATTATTGGCATCCGTGCTGGTTCATCCTGATAAAAAACAAGTCCTGCCATTGTTTTCTGAAGCGATTAAGAAAAAGGATGGGCAAACAAAAAATGATTGTGAACGTAATGCAGCGAAACGCTTGTTACCTGCGATCAAGAAGGGCTTTCCACGATTAAAGTTAATCGTTCTAGAAGATGCCCTTGCAGCCAATGCCCCGCACCTAAAAACCCTAGAAGACAATGGCATGAGCTATATCATTCGGGTTAAATATGGCTCAAATAAAAGCCTGATAGATCATGCTATTAAGTGTATGTCCGCAGGGGAAACAGAGGAGTTTGAAGAGACAGGTGATGATAGCATTATCCGTGGATACCGCTTCATTAATAGTCTTCCTTTAACTAAGGCAAGCCCTGAGCAACGCGTCAATTATCTGGAATACTGGGAGGTCAATAAAAACGGAAAAAACAAGAACTTTAGTTGGATTAGCGACATCACACTGTCTCGTGACAATGTCCATGACGTGATGCGAGCGGGACGCTCCCGCTGGAAAGTCGAAAACGAGACATTCAATACACTTAAAAACTTAGGTTATCATTTTGAGCATAATTACGGTCATGGAAAAAAACACCTAACCACCGTATTTGCCACACTGATGATGCTAGCTTTTCTTATCGACCAAATACAAGAAGTCAGTTGTACGGTTTTTAGGGCGGCTCGGCATCGTTACCACAGTAAAACGAGCTTTTGGGGGAAATTAAAAGGCCTATTTACAGAACATTATATTGAGGATTGGAAGACCTGTTATCTCGCAATTATCTATGATCATAAAAGCACTACACTCCAAGTAGATTACCCTGATACCTCTTAACTTTAATTAAGTTAATGTGATTGCTATGTTATTAACGTGTATTGAATAGGATAAAGAGGACTATAGATTTAAATTTCTGTCAGTAACGGAAGGTGTCTGCTTGCAGAATAAAAAGGAAATAGACAATTGCTATTTTCCAATTCAATTTTTATCTTTAAGCGGGAATTGCTGACCAATAGGAATAGATGTTAAATTATTTAAAATCAGACTTAAACTTCCAAATGCCCAGTTTTTGATCAGTGTTCCACTATTTTGTTGTAGTGCAGACCACATACTACCTTGATTAGGAACCCCCAATAAAACAACCTGATGAATACGACCATCATCGCAACCCTCTTTCTCAATCATCCAACGGGTCATTAATCCCCCTAAATCCAAGGCAATAATATCAAGGTGTTTAGTATGTTCTGCTCCTAAACCACAGTTTGCTAATTTTTCTTTAAAAATACGTGCGGAGTCTTCTAC
>WGBH01000355.1 GCA_015494435.1 Thiotrichaceae bacterium
ACTCTATTTTATTAACAAAGAATTACTTCAAAAATAGTATTTATAAACTATACTTCCTTGTCTTTTGGTATTTCCTTTTGCCATCTCGAATGATAAAAACACAATGAATAATCAATACCTTCGCCAAATTTAAATTCCAAGGTAGATTAAGTGTAAGGCATCCACCGCAACACATTGATTTTGTTAGATGTACTATCGCTTATTCACCCTACAAAGCATGATTGGCGGAAGTGTTATCAAGTATGTTAGCCAAACTACTCACTCTTTCAATGGCTGTATTTTATTCATTAATAATCGAACCACAAGGCATATCTTGTATACTTTGCAACTATAAAAAATACACATTGGATTCTTAAAATAGTGAAAATAAAAAGCCTAGATACAATTTATCGCGTTAATACACCTGAAGGTATTCATCTTACTCTTTCTCCAGCGGGGCCGATGCCACGGATGCTTGCATGGTTAATTGATGTGTTGATTCGTTTTATTATTTATACCATTACTTTTATTGCATTGGCCTTTTTAGGTGCTAGTGGCATGGGTCTTGCGTCTATTATTACTTTTCTAGTGGAATGGTTTTATCCTGTTTATTTTGAGCTATTTCAAAAAGGTCAAACACCTGGTAAAAAATCATTGAATCTTTATGTGGCGCAAGATAATGGTTGCCCTGTGACACCCTCTGCTTCCATGATTCGTAATTTATTGCGTTTTGTTGATTTTTTACCACTTTTTTATGGTTTCGGGCTGGCAAGTATGTTGATGAATAAACGTTTTCAACGCCTCGGGGATTTAGTTGCAGGTACCGTTGTTTTATATAAAGAAGAACCTTTGAAGCAGAATTTAATCGACACTCAAACGAATTATAGCCCCATTCCCCCCCCTATACGTTTACAAATTGAAGAGCAGCAAACTATTTTACAATTCCATCAACGCGAACAAGGTTTATCACAAGCTAGAGCTGAAGAATTAGCAAGTTTAAGTGGCTTATTGGTTAAAGATGCCAAAGAAGGACAAAAAACAGCGTATTTAAAACGTCTTGGAGACTGGATAGCAGGAAAACAATGAATACCATTAAACAATCACAATTTATTAATAAACATCAGCAACAATGGGATGACTTTGAAGCATGGATAAATTATCAGGAGTTATCTTCAAGTAAAAAGCGTAGCAAAAAAAAACCTATTGAAGTGCCTAAAGAGATTGATTTACCCAATGCTTACCGTCAAATTTGTTATCACTATTCATTGGCAAATTCACGCATGTACAGTCCTATCTTACTCAAACGTTTAAATCATTTAGTCACCCTTGGGCATCAACGTCTTTACGGTGTACATACCCATTTCTGGCAGCCTATAAAATATTTTTTTGCAGCAGGCTTTCCTTCTTTAGTACGCAAAGAATGGCGCTTGGTTCTTCTTGCTAGCGCATTGTTTTATGTGCCCTTTTTTGCAATGCTCATTGCAATACAATTTCAACCTGATCTTGTCTATAGTGTTATCGACAGTGATCAAGTGCGAAGCATGGAGAGTATGTACGATCCTAATTCTTTAGAACGTAAAATCGGACGAGAACGAGAATCTGATTCAGACCTATATATGTTTGGTTTTTACGTAAAACATAATACAGGCATCGGTTTTCAGAACTTTGCAGGTGGAATGCTCTTTGGTATCGGCACTTTATTTTTTCTACTTTTTAATGGCTTAACGATTGGTGCAGTTGCAGGGCATTTAACCCATCTTGAATTTATTGATACCTTTTGGGGCTTTGTACTAGGACATACATCTTTTGAGCTAACCGCTATTGTGCTCTCAGGTGCGGCGGGGCTAAAACTAGCCATGGCATTAATTAAGCCAGGGCGTAAATCACGTATTAGAGCCTTAATTGATAATAGTAAAATAGCAGTAAAAATAATGTACGGTGCGGCAACGATGTTTATTATTGCCGCCTTTATTGAAGCATTTTGGTCATCAACCGTCATGCCTGTGATGATCAAATACAGCGTAGCTGCACTTTTATGGTCATTAGTAATCGCTTATTTCTTGTTTTTAGGACGACAGGTACGCCATGCAACTTGATCAAATAACTGCAAATATTCGTCTGCGTTCACCATGGGAAGCCGTTGATTTAGGTTTTTCAATGGTACAACACTGGTGGCGTTCGCTATACCCCCCTTTAATACTCTTTAATCTATTGATTATTTTATTTGCCTTTCTCCTCGTTCCAACACAATATTACCTTTATGTGATGCTGTTTTTTTGGTGGATTAAACCCTATAGCCATCGTTTAATTTTACATATCCTCAGTCAAAAATTATTTAACAATGATTTAAGCATATTACAGGCATTAAAAGACATTCCTTCGCTATTTCGTGGCAATACCTTTGGTGCCATTAGCTTTCGGCGCTTTTCCTTTTCGCGTGGTTTTAATTTACCGATATGGCAATTAGAAGCATTAAAAGGCAAGGCACGAGCGAAACGTCAAAGAATCCTATTAAGCGCAGTACATAGCGAAACTATTTGGCTAACGATTGGTTTATTTTTTATCGAAATTATTCTTACCTTTTCTTTGCTCGTCTTATTTTTACTCTTTGTCCCTGCAAATCATTTTGATGCTTTTAGTAGCCATTTTTTTGATCCAGAATTAGGCTCGCTCGAAACATGGGTGACTCTTTTTATTAGCGCCCTTTATATTGCTGTGACACTGATTATTGAACCTTTTTATATTGCCGCTAATTTTGCACTTTATATTAGCCGACGTACCCAATTAGAAGCATGGGATATTGAGCTTTCTTTTCGTAAAATGGCAATACGCTTAGCAACTGAAAAAGAAAAAACGCCCTCCTTGGCAAAAGGTGTTTAAGATGAAACGACAAATAATAGCTGTTTTTTTCTTGCGCTTTACACAAAGAAATATACTGCATAACCTAACGATTACTTTATTGATTAGTTTTCTTTTTTTAGCTAAAAACGGTCATACCGAAACAAGCACAGAATCCCCCCCTCTTCGTCCAACTAGTGCTATAGATTATCTTCAAGATGAGCGTCTAGCTGTGGAACAATCCAAATCCATTATTGAAGATATTGTTAATAGCAAAGATTTAAAAGGAGAGAAAAAAACAACTGAATGGAAATTAAAGGATTCAAATTTTGAAAAATCTGATGCCAGTACACCTGATTGGATTAAGTCTACTTCTGTTGTCTTTGCTAAATTCTTTGAGTATATCTTATGGATTTTTCTATTAACTGCAATCGTTCTGCTCTACCTATCACGCGCTCAATGGTTGCATTTATTTTCTCCAAAAAAGACAGAAGAAGAAAGCTACCAAGCCCCCGAGATATTATTTGGCATGAATGTACGGGAAGACTCCTTGCCTAATGATATTATCGCCGAAGCAAAACAACTATGGTTGCAAAAAAAAGCACGCGAATCATTAAGCTTATTATACCGTGGTGCATTAGTGAGACTGATTAATCAAGAAAAAATCCCATTAGAAAACAGCCATACCGAAGGAGATATTTTAAAATTAAGCCCAAAATTATTGACCAATAAGCAACATCAATACCTAGCTCAATTAACCTCCCAATGGCAATTAATTGCCTATGCACATCGTATTCCAACGGAAGAGGTAATGCAGTGGTTATTTTCCCATTGGCAAAATGATTTTCAACATCCATCAGTACCTTCTGATGAGGTGAAATTATGAGTCGAGGCATTGCATGGGGATTTGGCATCCTCATTTTAATCGTTTTTATTCTAGGTGCTTATGGTCTTTATGATCGTCTTGAAATCGTTGAATCCGTCACAAAAATCACGCTTCAAGGCGAGGCACGCAAAAACCCATTATATGCGGCGAGGATATTTCTAAATCGTATGGGCATACCTGCTAAAACAAAACAGAGCTTGCAAGGACTAAAGGCGCTACCTGATACTCATACCGTTTTATTAATTAGTTCAAAACGCTCAACCTTGTCACGAAAAGCAACTAACGATTTATATGCATGGATAAAAAAAGGAGGTCATTTAATCGCACGTACAACCCGCTCCGATGACTCTTTTTATAAAGATATTAAAAACAAAGCGGGCTATCAATCCGGTGATCCATTACAGGCCTTACTCTCTATTCAAACGGATGAATCTATTCGACTCAAAAAAGAAAAAGCAACCATTCAATTACAAGGCTCAAAACGACCGTTGCAATTAAACATCAAACGTTTTAATCCAATCACTTATCTTGATTATGATGCACACGCAGATGAAGTGATTAAAATAGAACAACATATTTTTATGCTACGTCGTCCAATAGGTCAAGGTATGATCACTTTAGTCCCTAACTTCACTTTTATTGATAATCGTAACATTAGAAAACTAGACCATGCTGAAATATTATGGCAATTAGTGCATGGTTTAGAAGAGCCTGATAATGTTTGGCTAATCCATAACGATGAAATCCCCGCTTTATGGCAGTTAATATGGAATAAAGCATCAGCATTGGTTATTACTCTAACCATTATGTTGATTTTATGGCTACGCTCTGCATCCCATCGTTTTGGTCCTTTAATTTCTAAAGCACCTGAAAATCGGCGCAGTTTACTAGAACATATCCAAGCCAGTGGATATTTTTATTGGAAACATCAGCAAAAGAGAAAATTAATTGCCAGCACCCGCGAAGCATTAAACCAACGCCTAGCACTGACCCACCCTGGCTGGAAGCAACTCTCCAATGCTGAAAAAATAACACAATTAGCAACTCGCTTAGAACGCTCTGAAGATGAAATTCAACAGCTCTTATTTGACCCAAATTATGCAGTAAAGAAAAACCAGAATGAGGAATTTACCCAACTGGTAAAACAATTAGAACAAATCAGGAATTCATTATGACCTCAATGACATTAGTTCAAGCAAGCGAACTGGCACAAAACATCAAAATAGAAATCAGCAAAGCCGTTATTGGACAAAAACAAGTAGTACATGAAAGCCTAATTGCCCTCATAGCAGGTGGCAATGTACTCATTGAAGGTGTACCGGGTTTAGGAAAAACCCTGCTAGTACGCGCCCTAGCCAATACCTTCTCAGGGCAATTTTCACGCATTCAATTCACCCCTGATTTAATGCCAACCGATGTCACAGGGCATACACTTTACGATCTTAAAAACAGTGAATTTAATCTACATAAAGGACCCATTTTCACCCATTTATTACTTGCCGATGAAATAAACCGCGCCCCAGCAAAAACACAATCAGCCCTCCTAGAAGTAATGCAAGAACGCCAAGTCACCATTGAAGGCGAAGCCTATCGAGTCCCCTCGCCTTTTATGACATTAGCAACCCAAAACCCATTAGAACAAGAAGGTACTTACCCACTACCAGAGGCACAATTAGATCGTTTCTTATTAAAAATTTATATCAACTATCCTAATGAACAAGAAGAAAACCTTATGGTCGCTGCCGTTACCAATCATCAAACAGGTGATCAGCTAGACCTATCCCGAGTCAGTGCCGTTGCCTCGCCTAAAGAAATATTACAAATGCAATCATTAGCCGCAGAAATCGAAGCCGATCAAAGCGTGATTAACTACGCGGTAAGAATCACCCGCGCCACCCGCGACTGGCAAGGATTAAGCATAGGCGCAGGCCCACGCGGTAGCATCTCACTGATCCGTACCGCCCGCGCACAAGCAATGCTCAATCAACGCGACCATATAACCCCCGACGATATTAAAGACATCGCCCTCCCCGTTTTACGCCATCGTGTAGGACTCGCACCTGAAATGGAACTAGAAGGTTATACAACCGATCAGATTATTTTATCTATACTGGAAAAGATTGAAGCACCAAGGCAATAATCAAAACAAGGTAAATCAGCAAGCTTTTTCTCGCACCCAAAGTCCTACTTGCTTGTGTCACTATCGAAATGGAACTTTCACGCAGCGTTACCCAATAGAATGTGGTAACGAGAAAATGAATAATGATATGTTGTCGGCTGGCGATACGCGGATAGATGACACTTGAATTTTAACTTCGTGCAATGCACATCTTAGCCGATCTACCGCGTTTGTATGGTTCGCACAAGCTAAAGCTTGAACTCCTTAGAGTTGAAAATTACTCATCTGAAAAACTATAGCTCAGGAGCTGAAGCAATGTGTTATTGCTTCAGCAACTTAAATCAAAAAAGGTATTGATTATGTACCCGTATTTTTAGTTTGCTTGTTATAACGCTTTTTAAAAATATGGATGCTGGCTTGATCTAAGAGGGCATGAATTTTTTTTGTGTCTGTTGCTGAAAAAACATGATCTTTTGAAAGTTCTTTTATTAGCTTTTTAATATGTTTTTGTTCATTTTTTAGTGTTTGTTTTTCTTCCTCAGTTAATTGATCTTTATCTACGCCTTTTTGTATACGAGATTCTTGGCTTTTTAGTCTTATTTGTATTGATTCGTTATTTGCTAGAGCAGATTCTGAAATCAGTAATATTGAAACAATTGCGACAGTACTTAATATTATTTTTTTCATTGTAAATTCCTACATAATTTATGCTTGAGAACACCCCCTACCCTACGCAGTTTATTATGTATATGAATTATAAAAATTTAATTCAAGATGCTAATTTATCATTGATAAATGGTGGCGTTTTTTTAACTGATAATGGTGGGAGTTCATCACAACATTAGATGTTGCATAGTTTGAAATGCGAAAATAGATTTAAGATAAGGTCAGCTATATTTTAATTGAATTATTTATAAGCTATTGATTAATATATGATTAATAGTTATTCGTTAGAGGATTATTAATTAATCAGAACGGTTAATTTCTATTAAATAAAGGGGGAAGTAAAAAGGTTAAAGGTTTGGCACAAAATAATTGTCGTCCTTTATTTGTTCTAATATCCATTATC
>WGBH01000356.1 GCA_015494435.1 Thiotrichaceae bacterium
GCTTGGAATATGCGATTCTCACCAACGCACTCACCGAGGCTTGGGCAGGCAAAAGCATCAAGGCATACAAACAACATAAAGGGCTAAAAAAAGAAAACCTACGCGACAATATGAGCAACCTTGAACTGGTGCTGAATATGCTGGCAGAAGCATCCACCACCGAGATTTCCAAAAAACAGCAACCCCAAGGCTTGGAAGAGAATAAACAAGTCGCCCAAAAAGGCGGCAATGCTGCCAAGCAAGCAAGGCTAGAGATTGAGAAGCAGACGGGTGCATCCATTGTAAGCTCAGATAATGCGAAAGCTTTGGGGTATCAGGCTGATGATTGATATGACAGAAGGGTGGGAAATAAAACGGTTGGGTGATGTCGTTAAGACGGGGGCTGGTGGAACGCCAAAAAAATCTCATAAAGAATACTATGAAGGTGGGAATATCCCATGGTTATTAAGTGGTGAGGTTAGCCAAGGGTTAATCTATACAGCAAAACATTTTATCACACAGGAAGGGCTAGAAAAATCGTCTGCTAAAATATTTCCAATGAATACTGTTTTGGTTGCAATGTACGGGGCTACTGTTGGGCAAGTTGGAATACTCAAGTGTGAAGCTTCAACAAATCAAGCTGTATGTGGTATATTTCCAAATAAAGTTTTCACTCCTGAATTTCTGTATTACTTCTTTTTGTCAAAAAAAGATGACTTAATTGCTCAGGCTGTCGGAAATGCTCAACCCAATATCTCACAAATAAAGATCAAAGATACGAAAATTCCCATCCCCCCACTCGAAGAACAAAAGAAGATTGTGGCAGTGTTGGATAAGGCATTTACCGCGATTGATTTGGCAAAAGCCAATATCGAGAAAAACCTGCAAAACGCCAAAGAATTTTTCCAATCCAAACTCAATGAAATTTTCACCCAAAAAGGCGATGGCTGGGAAGAGAAAAAGCTGGGTGATTTAGGAACCTTAACCTCAAGTAAACGTATATTCAAAAAGGAATATGTTGCTAATGGAGTTCCATTTTATAGATCTAAAGAAATTAAAGAGCTTGCGCATAATAAGTCAATTTCATTAGAGTTATTTATTACGAAAAAGCGATTTGAAGAAATTAAATGCCATTTCGGAATTCCCAAAAAAGGAGATATACTTTTAACTGCAGTTGGCACTATTGGTGAGATGTATGTTGTTCAAGAAAATGAAGAGTTTTACTTTAAAGATGGAAATATTATGTGGCTCAAAGATTTCCAGACTCTGAATACATATTACCTGAAATATGCTCTTACATCTTTTGTTGACCAAGTAAAAGCCTTATCCCAAGGATCCGCATATAACGCATTAACCATAGAGAAATTAAAGCAGTATTCAGTTCCAGTCCCTACTATTTCAGAACAGGAAGAAATAGTGACAACTTTAGATGATATGTCTAAAGAGCTTGTTTCATTGGAGACAATGCTTCAAAGCAAGTTAAGAAACATAAAGGACTTGAGAAAATCCATTCTTCAAAAAGCTTTTGCGGGGGAGTTAACTGTATGATTGAATCTATTCGTATTAGAAATACTGCAACTTATGACGATTCAGGTATTACAATTAACCCCTTGAAAAAGATAAATTTTATTTACGGTGCGAATGGAAGTGGCAAGACAACACTCTCAAACTTTGTATATGAGCCAAATGAAACCAGATTTTCTGACTGTGATTTAAATTGGCAGAACAATTTTCAATTAAAATCCTTAGTTTATAATAAAGAGTTCAGAGATAGGAATTTTGGTAAAGGAACCATTGCAGGTGTATTTACACTCGGAGAAGCAACCAAAGAAGAAGCCCAGGCTATAGAAGAAAAGCGAAAGGATCTAAAAGAGCTTAAAGATAAAGGAATTCAACAAAAAAAAGTCCTTGAAAAGCAAGAGGAAACCAAAAGCACTTTAGAAGATGAATTTAAGGAAGAGGTTTGGAGTTCTGCCTATAAGAACCATGAAATATACTTTAAGGGTGCATTTAAAGGCGTGATGCAGAAAAGCCTCTTTATGGAACGGGTGCTTAAGGAATTTGAACAAAATAATTCGGACTTAAAATCTATTGATGAACTAAAGGATACAAGTATAACAATATTCGGGAAAATACCTGAAAGAATACTGTTAATTCCAGAGGTTGAGTTGTCTAGGCTTGCTCAAATTGAAAAAGAAGGGATATGGAACAAAAAGATTATTGGAAAATCTGATGTTGAAATCGCTTCACTTATTCAGCACCTGAGTATTAACGATTGGGTGAGTGAAGGGAAAGCATTTCTGCGAGATGGCGATGATACTTGCCCCTTTTGCCAACAGAGAACAATTACAGATGATTTTAGAAAGCAGCTAGAAAACTATTTTGATAAGAGTTTTATTGATGACACCCAACGTGCAAGAGCTTTAGCTGAAGAGTATGTTAGGGTTTCTAGTAACCTAGTTAATGAGCTTCAACAAATTGAAAATAGAGAAAAAAACCATAAAGATAGCAAGCTCGATTTAGAGAAGTTTTCTATATTATTAAAAACACTTAATAGTCAACTCGTTGCTAACAAGGAACTTCTTAATAATAAGTTAAAAGAACCAAGTAGATCGATTTCTATTACAAGCACAGTAGAGCAATTAAATGATATTGAGAATCTTATCAATGCCGCCAATGAGTTAATAAAAAAGCACAACAATCTTGTTGATAATTATGCAGCAGAAAAAATAGTTTTAATTAGCGAAATATGGAAATTCCTCATTGAGGAAAACCAAGTGTTAATTAAGAAGTTTAACAAAAAAAGAAAGGGACTTGAGAGGGGTATTAGTAATCTTTCAGGGATTGTAGAAACTCTTCGCATAAATTATAAAGAGCTTGACGATGAAATAAAGGAATTGACCAAGAATGTAACTAGCATTCAGCCATCAATAGATGAGATAAACCGAACATTAGGTTCATTTGGATTTCACAATTTTAAAATTGTTCCTTCAACCATGGATGTTAATCAGTATCAAATCCAGAGGGATAATGGGGAGTTAGCTGAAGCAACTTTAAGTGAAGGTGAAATAACTTTTATCACATTTCTTTACTTTCTACAGTTAGTAAAAGGAAGCGTTAATGAGGCTGACATCTCAGATGAAAGAGTTTTAGTAATTGATGATCCAATCTCAAGCCTAGATAGTAATGTTTTGTTTGTCGTCAGTTCACTCCTTAAAGAGATCATTAGGGAAATAAAAAACAATAATGGAATCATCAAACAAATAATTCTTCTCACGCATAACGTATACTTCCATAAAGAAGTCTCCTTTATTCATGGCCGTGCCCAAGAATGTGCAGACACAAATTTTTGGATCCTGAGAAAAACAGATAACGTTTCTAGTTTGCAGAACTTTGAAATGGATAATCCAGTCCAAAATTCCTATGAATTACTTTGGAAGGAATTAGAAAACACTCAATCTGGAATCACTATACAAAATACAATGCGCCGGATAATTGAGAACTATTTTAAAATCCTTGGTAAATATGGAGATGATGACCTTCTCAATAAATTCGATAACCCTCAAGAAAGAGAGGTTTGTAGGTCGCTGTTGTGTTGGATTAATGAAGGCTCACACACAATTCCCGACGATTTGTTTGTTGAAGCAGCACAAGGTGTTGATATTTATCATAAAGTCTTTCGAGATGTTTTTGAAAAAACAAAACATATTGAGCACTACAACATGATGAAGCAAGGCGTGTCATGAACGAATTGCAAACTAAACACGATTTCATTGACCCTGCTTTGGCTTCGACAAGCTTAGCCGCCTAGGCTAGGTGAGACAACTTCTAGCGTTTTTGTGGATGAAATAGCGTAAAGATAAATATATATGTTGCCTAAATGTAACATATAGTATCCATATAAGTTTACTTATTGGCATTTGTAGTCAATGATTAGGTTGTCTGTTATGTAGAAGGAGGCAATCATGGCTTATAAAAACAAAGCATTAATTCGGCAACAACTGGATAAAAAGCTGCAAAACTTTTCAGGCTTAAAAGATTCGCCTCCACCTGTGCGGGGCTGGATTCGTGCGATTCGTGATGCCCTGGGTATGACGGGTGAGCAATTAGCGAGGCGCATTGGGGTGCAAAAGCAGCGGGTTGCTGCCTTAGAAAAAGGCGAAGTATCTGGCACAGCAACGATTAACTCCATGAAAAAATCAGCCGCAGCTATGGATTGTGTATTTGTGTATGCGCTGGTTCCCCGCGATAGCCTGGAAGCCAATGTGCAGCGGCATGCACAAAAATACGCAAAGAAAATTTATACACCGATTCAGCATTCCATGCAACTAGAAGAGCAAGGGCTTACCTCTGATGAAAGCGGACAAGGCATGAAGGAAAATGCTGATAAATTTGTACGTGAAACTGCGAAAGTGATTTGGAATATATAG
>WGBH01000357.1 GCA_015494435.1 Thiotrichaceae bacterium
AAAAATAATATAAATCATTGAATTTTAACAAATTAACATGTCAATAGAAATCTAGAGTTAAAAACTGGAGCATCGAGTTATATTATCCCTATGTTGTTATGTTGTTATTATTTTTTATAGTTGATGGTGATGCTTATCAAAGTACCTTTCAAATATAACACTGTTTAAGCCATTACTTCAAATGAGAAAAATCTATGCAAAAAAATACTGCTGATCAAAAGGGGGTGTTATATATCGTTGCTACACCAATAGGAAATTTAGCGGATATCACCCAACGAGCGAGAGAAACATTATCATTGGTTGATCGAATTTGTGCAGAAGATACACGTAATACACGAAAATTATTAAATCATTTAGGGATAAAGAAAACGCTGATTGCATTACATGATCATAATGAACAACAAAAGATTGACAGTGTGGCTAAATGGTTAGCAGATGGAGAGCAAATTGCTTTAGTTAGTGATGCAGGTACACCATTGATTAGTGACCCTGGTTACCATTTAATAAAAGCATTGCGTCAAAGACAGTTTAAATTGATCCCTATTCCAGGGGTAAGCGCTCTTATTACTGCTTTATCAGCGGCTGGTTTGGCAACCAATAAATTTTCTTTTGAAGGTTTTTTGCCCGCAAAAAAAACAAGCAGACAACAAGCCTTAGTTGCCAATAGTGAAAGTACTTATACGCAAGTGTATTATGAATCGAGCCATCGTATCGTCCATTGCGTTGCCACTATGTTGACTGTCTTTGGTGATGATAGAAAAGTTGTTTTAGCGCGTGAACTGACTAAATTATACGAAGAATTTTTTTCTGGAACGTTAGAAGAACTTTATCATTGGCTGTTAGACAATAAAATGCACCAAAAAGGTGAATTTGTGATTATGCTTGCAGGCGCTGAAGCAAAGCAACAACAAAATGAACGTTTTAAAAGCAGTGTCAATCAAGTGCTATCCGTATTGATGCAAGAATTACCACTCAAACAAGCCGCAAAAATAGCCGCAAAACTGACGGGGAAAAGTAAAAATGCCTTATATAAGCAAGGTCTCGAAACTCAAAGACTGTGCAAGCATTCGCGGACAAAAGAAAAATGAAACCTAATATCCAGCGTCGTCATGTCTTTTATCTCTCTGGTTTTGATCCGCGCGGGGCTTCTTTTTATCATCGTTTGTTTAAAGAAGAAGCCCAAAAACAGTCCAAAATTAATGGTATAAAGGTGAAGGTTCACCCAAGAAAAAAACAAAATCAGCATTCGCAAGCATGGACTATCGAAGCCGAAGATGAAGGGCAAAAAATTACCACACAATACGAGTTCTTACGTTGGGATGATATTATTCGTCAACATTGGATAAAATCATTTGTAGGCATTTTTATTGATTTTATCACCGTCTCTTGGATTTATATCAGCACGGGCACGCTAAGACGTGTTGCTAAAACATCGCGTACACCCGCAATAACGGGTCTATATCCTGCTGTTTTTATTGCCTTATCAGGGTTGTTGGCCATCTTGTTTAGCACCCTTTGTATGATGCTGTTGTCACGATTAGGCTTAGCCATTCTAGGCTGGTTATTTGGGCTACTGGTCTTTATTGGCATTCTCTATATCGCTAAACTCTTTGGTGATCGGATTAATGTTTTTTGGTTACTGCGAATCTATGCTTTTACTGCGCGTTGGGCCGCAGGGGGGATAAAATTATTAGAACAGCGATTGGATTTTTTTGCAGATCAAATTTTTGATGTATTACAAAATAATAAGCAGGATGAGGTCATTATCGTCAGTCATAGCGTTGGGACAATGCTTGCGGTTATAATTTCATCACGAATTGTAAGGAAAATTGATAATAGTCAAGTCAAACAGCGATTAAATATGATTACCTTAGGCGAGTGTATTCCATTATTGAGTTTACTCCCTAAAGCAAGCGCGATTAAAAAGGATTTATCGTGCTTGTCATCAACAAAAAACCTCTATTGGATAGATTACACCTCACCTGCGGATGGTGCTTGTTTTCCTTTAGTTGACCCTGTCAAAGTGAGTTTATCAAAACAATTTTTATATAAAAGTAGCCCACTACTTTTATCGACACGTTTTCACAAATTATTGACAGATCAGCATTATAAAAAAATTAGACGCAATTTTTACAAAATGCATTTCTTGTACTTGATGTCATCGGACTATCGAGGACAATATGATTTTTTTGCCATGGTGACAGGAAAACACCGCCTAGAAGAACGAATAAAACAACAATATCAAGGAAGAAAACGTCAATAATATATCCTTCCTAAGGAGATCAAAAATGTCTTGCCCTGTTAGACCTAAACCACTCAAACATAAAGCCTCATTATTTTTCACTTTTTTTATAAAAAGAAACTCATGGCTAAGCGGTTTATTTGAACGTAGCTATGTGATGAAAACAGGACGGGTCAAATTACCAGGGATTGAAATTGTTATTGCCAGTGAGTTACCTTTAGTCAAAAAAATAATGATTGATGAAGTTGATAAATACCCCAAAAACAATCTATTGCATAAATTATTAGAACCTTTATTAGGTGAGAGTATTTTCACCAGCAATGGTTGCCAATGGCGCAAACAACGCGATTTAATGAACCCTGCTTTTGCACATGCTAGGGTTGGAGAAGTTTTTGGCTTAATGCAACAAGCCTCTGATGATATGTTGATGCGTTTTGCAAAGATAGAGCAAGGGAATACAGTACGTGATATGGACGCAGAAATGACCTTTGTGACTGCCGACATTATTTTCAGAACCATTATGACAACCAAATTAGAACCTAATGCTGCCAAAAAAATTACCGCCGCCTTTACACGTTTTCAACATCAATCCCTTAAGATCACAATGCTACGACTGTTTAATATTCCATTAGCCTTGTTTGGTTTTAAAGAACGAAAAAGAAAACAGGCAGCAGGGGAAATTCGTCAGACATTAGAAAGCCTTATTCGTCCTCGTTACGATGCAATTTCAAAAGGCGACAACAAACACTGGAGCGATATTTTATCCACTCTTCTAGTGACCATTGACCCTGAGACTAAGCAACGTTTTAGCTTCAAAGAAATTGTTGATCAAGTAGCCATGCTATTTTTAGCAGGCCACGAAACCTCTGCAAGTGCTTTATCATGGACGTTTTATCTACTGGCAGAATACCCAGAAATACAGGAAAAGGCTTATCAAGAAATTGAGAAAATTGTAGGACAAAATAAAATCAATAAAGAAGATATTAAAAAATTCACCTTAACTACCGCTATTTTTCGAGAATCATTACGCCTTTATCCACCCGTTGGTTTTATGGCGCGCGAGGCAAAAGAAGAAGTGACATTGCGTGATAAAATAGTTAAAAAAGGAAAAACAGTGATTGTGTCACCGTGGTTGATTCATCGCAATAAAGAGCATTGGGATAAACCACATCAGTTTGATCCACAACGTTTTTTACAACAACATTCCTCTCCCTTAAAAGCAAAATACCTTCCTTTTGGCATGGGACAACGTGTCTGTGTAGGGGCATCCTTTGCAATGCAAGAAGCGGTATTGATTATCGCCTCTTTTCTGCAACAATACCGTGTTGAAACGGTCGCAGGGTTCCAACCTAAACCCGTAGGTCGTCTCACCATTCGTTCTGAAAATGGTATAAAAGTAAGCATTACTAAACGTTTATAATTATTTGTTGTATAATAGCAACACTTCATGAGGACGCTCCCTCAAATTTTTCCTTTTTCTAAGAGGATATTTTTTTGGAAATGAAAGAAAGACTAGCGGGATTTTTACTGATGACCGCCGTAGTGCCAATGGCTATTATGGGATATTTAATTATTGTTTACGTTGGATTCTTCTCCAATGTAAAACGTGGACGCGCAGGCGTGCGTGCTTTAGATCATTTTGTAAATGCCACCGTTTTTAACGGTTATGCATGGGAATCTATCTCCTCACACGCTTGGCGAGTCAAAGACACACACCGCTGGGCGCGTTTAGTGATTTGGCTCACCGATAAATTTCAACCCAATCACTGTCAACGAGCCAATAAACGCGAGCAACCTATTTTAGATTTAGTAATGAGCAAGCGTTTAGATGAAAAAACAATTAAATAGCAAATCTCATCCGCTCCAAAAAATCATATAAAATCTATCAACTCTTGGTTTTGTCTCGTTCCCAAGCTCCCGTTTGGGAATGTTAGCTCGACGAGGTTTGTTACCCCGTCGGAACGTTTTAAAGAAGCCTTGCAAGAAACTGTGAGGCTTTATTGCGTTTAAGCTAAACGTGTGGACGGGTTTACAAAACCCGTCCAGCGAAGGGCTTCAAACAGTACTGTTTAAAGAATAGCTCTTGTTTTTCAGGCGCAACGCCAGCGCATTGCTAACTGCATCATCACGCTGGCGTACATAGGGACAAAACATATTCATTTTTGCTTAGAGAATAAGCTGATAAAAATAGACCCCAAGATTAGGTACCACAAATAACATAACAAATACAAATAACACGACTACATTTACAAACGACAAGTAAACAGGTGGACAAGTAAACACCCAAACACCGTTGTGGTCGTTTTTTAATATCTTGTTCTATAGGGGTAGGGAAGTTTTTCCTCCCC
>WGBH01000358.1 GCA_015494435.1 Thiotrichaceae bacterium
CATATAGACACCACCTTTTTGGTACAATATTACTAAACGCCATAAATCAGCCTGAGCTGCGCCATTGGTCAATCTAGAATAAGCATCATATACTGCTAACGGGGCTTTTTCTTTAAGATATTTCTCCCGACCCTCAGTGCTAACATAGTTATAATCACAATGAAGTGTTAATAAGCGATTAAAAAGATAATTTAGATAAACTGGCAAAGCAACTTGATCAGTGAAGTTTGTTTGCCAAATTTGTCGAGGTATGCGTCTTGAAGTAGACAACCTTATTTTCGCAGGTGAATGCGCAGGGATGGTAAAACGTTTATTTGGAAAAAAATAATGAAAGAGATAAGACAGTATTTTAAAAATATTGCTAGTTAGTCGAATCAATCGATTTGCAACTAAGATGGGGAAATTATTCATATTACTTGACTATTCTATTGAAAAAAATGATTTTTTAAGGAGAAAATTGCTGTTTAATAAAATATTAATTAGATTAGCTCCATAAGTAATGCAGGGTGAGCAGTGTTTTTTGCCCACCGTTTAGGTTAAAAATTTGGTGGGCAGAAAAAATTGCCCACCCTACAGGGCTGATTTTAAATACTTTATTTTATTGATCACTGTGCAGCAACATATTAATAAATAAGTGATTATTGAGAGCAGTCTAAGCACTTAGAAAATATTATTTATAAAACAACAGTTTATAGCACAGTTGCCTAATAATTAACTCCTTTTAAATCAACAACTTATACCATAAGCGGGGATTACTGGGTTATAACCGACTTTGGCTGGACGGGTTTTGTAAACCCGTCCACATTATTTTAACCTGTTTGCTCAGGCAGTTTCACTTGCACAGAGAGTTCACGTAGTTGTTTGCGTGGTACATCGGCGGGAGCATTGGTTAGAGGGCAAGCGGCGGTTTGTGTTTTAGGGAAGGCTATTACATCACGGATGGAGTCGGTGTGTGTCATTAGCATCACTAAACGATCTAAGCCAAAGGCTAAGCCTCCGAGGGGAGGGCAGCCGTATTTGAGTGCATCTAATAGGAAACCAAATTTTGCACGGGCTTCTTCTTCTGCTATGCCTAAAACATCAAAAACAGTGGATTGCATTTCTGAATCATGGATACGAATAGAACCGCCTCCCACTTCATAGCCATTAATGACCATATCGTAAGCATCGGATAGTGCTTCTTTAGGATTGGCTCGTAGTTCTTCTGCGCTACAGGTTGGAGCGGTGAAAGGGTGATGCAGGGCTTGCAAGCGTGTTTCTGTTGCGCTCCATTCAAACATAGGGAAGTCTATAATCCAAAGTGGCGCCCAATCTCCTTCAAGTAAATCTAAGTCTTTAGCCAGTTTTTCACGTAAAGCACCGAGTGCATCGTTCACAACTTTGGTTTTATCTGCCCCAAAGAAGACTAAATCCCCATCTTTCGCTCCTACTTTTTGCATGATATCCATTGCAACATCATCAGGTAAGAATTTAAGAATAGGAGACTGCAAGCCATTAATCCCATCAGCGAGTGTGTTTACTTTAATATAGGCAAGACCACGCGCACCGTAACGGCTTACATATTTAGTATAGTTGTCAATGTTTTTACGTGATAATTTACAGCCCTGCGGTACACGTAATGCGGCAACACGGCTGTCTTTATCATTAGCAGGGGTGGCAAATACTTTGAAGTCCACCCCTTTCATTTGCTCGCTAACCTCAATCAATTCGAGTGGGTTACGCATATCAGGTTTATCAGAGCCGAAACGGTGCATCGCTTCTTTATACGTCATGCGAGGGAATTCAGTCGGTAGATCAACATCACTGACTTGTTTAAACAAGGTGCGAATCATATCCTCGGTTGTCTTCATAATATCCTCTGCTTTTACAAAGGACATTTCAATATCAACTTGGGTAAATTCGGGCTGGCGATCTGCGCGCAAATCTTCATCACGAAAACAACGTGCAATTTGATAATAACGATCAATGCCACCCATCATCAGCATTTGCTTAAAGAGTTGCGGGGATTGAGGCAAAGCAAAGAAATTACCGGGATGTGTGCGACTTGGCACAATATAATCCCGCGCGCCTTCAGGCGTTGCCTTTGTTAGTATTGGGGTTTCAACGTCAAGAAAATCCTGCTGATCAAGAAAACGGCGTATGACACTGGTCATTTTTGCGCGGGTACGTATTCTCTGTTGCATTTCTGGACGGCGTAGGTCAACGTAACGGTAAGTTAGGCGTATATCTTCATTCACATCATCATTTAGTTGGAACGGGGGGGTATGAGATGCGCTTAAAATTTCCAGATGGTTGGCAATTACTTCAATTTTACCGCTTTGTATTTTTTCATTGATCATGCCATCAGGACGTGCATTCACAAGCCCTTTAATACGTAAAATATGCTCATTACGAATGGATTCAGCAAGGCTGAACATTTCAGCAGAATCAGGGTTAAAGACAATTTGTACAATGCCTTCGCTATCACGTAAATCAACAAAAATAACCCCACCATGATCACGACGACGGTTTACCCAACCGCATAATGTTACTTCCTGATCTAGGAAAGATTCATCAACAATTCCACAACGATGAGTACGCATAAGATAACCTGTAAATTCTGTTAGTGGGGATCTTTTTTCTGAGTGATTCCCCTTTGAAAGTTCTATTTTTATTGGATAAGTAGATAGCACTGAGCGTTAGATTTAATAGAGATATCTTTGACTGCCTAATACCCTATCAATAAAAGCGGAAGGATTATGTAATAAAAATAATAGAGAGTAAAACTAAAATTCATTGTTACAAACGGGTTAAGAGTCATTTGCTGATCGCATTAGGAACTAAAAACCTGATATTATCGGCTTTTAAATTTTAATAAATGATATTCACTTATGAGTACTGCTGTTTTTGAAACCAATTTGCAACATTTGCCACTGATTACCCGTGGTAAAGTGCGTGATATTTATGATATTGATGCACAGCATATGCTAATTATTACCACGGATCGTTTATCTGCTTTTGATGTGGTTTTGCCTGATCCTATTCCTGAAAAGGGCGCAGTGCTTACTAGCGTTTCTAATTTTTGGTTTAAAAAATTGGAAGCTATTATTCCTAATCATTTCAGCACTTTGACGATTAACGAGATTGGTTTATCAGATGATGAAATTAAGCAGTTTGCATCTCGTAGTGTGGTGGTGAAAAAATTACGCCCATTGCCAGTTGAGGCGATTGTAAGAGGCTATTTAATTGGCTCTGGCTGGAAAGATTATCAGCAAACAGGACAGGTTTGTGGTATTGATCTTCCTGATAATTTACAGCTAGCGAGTCAGTTGCCTGCGGTTATCTTTACCCCTTCAACAAAGGCGGATGTGGGTGATCATGATCAGAATATTGATTTTGCTAAAATGGTCTCTTTAATCGGTGAAATGTTGGCACAGCAGGTACGAGATGTTAGCTTGCAACTTTATACCGAAGCGGCTGATTTTGCGTTACAAAAAGGCATTATTATTGCAGATACTAAATTTGAATTTGGTCTGGATGAAAACGATCAACTGGTTTTGATGGATGAGATTTTATCGCCTGACTCCTCACGTTTTTGGGCGTTGGATTCTTATCAACAAGGCATTAGCCCACCTTCGTTTGATAAGCAGTTTATTCGTGATTATCTTGAAACATTAGCGTGGGACAAAACCTCTCCTGGTCCTAAATTACCACAGCATATATTGGATAAATCCGCACAAAAATACCAACAAGTCGCTGATTTATTATTAGATGGCTCTCAAACGTGAAAGTACTGGTAACAGGTGTAGCGGGCTTTATTGGTTCAGCGATTGCTGAAACGTTGTTGCAACGCGGTGATGCGGTGGTCGGTATTGATAATCTGAATGATTATTATGATATATCCCTTAAAAAAGCCCGTTTAGCACGTATTACTAAAGCAGACAAGTCAACAATCTTTCGCTTTATGCAGCTTGATATTTCTGATCGTGAAGCAATGAAAGCCTTGTTTGCAGAACAACAATTTGATGCGGTGATTAATCTGGCAGCGCAGGCTGGAGTACGCTATTCGCTAGAAAATCCTTTAGCTTATGTTGAAAGTAATATCACGGGTTTTGCACATTTGTTGGAAGGTTGCCGTCATAATAAGGTGAAGCATTTTGTTTATGCCTCATCTAGTTCCATTTATGGACTGAATGAATCCATGCCTTTTTCAGTGCATGATAATGTGGATCATCCTGTCTCTCTCTACGCTGCCTCTAAAAAATCAGGCGAACTTATGGCGCATAGCTATTCACATCTATACGCTTTACCAACCACAGGATTACGCTTTTTTACTGTTTATGGCCCTTGGAGTCGCCCCGATATGGCGATGCTAAAATTTACCCATAAAATAATGAAAGGTGAAGCGATTGATGTTTATAACTACGGTAAGCATCGGCGTGATTTTACTTATATTGATGATATTGTCGAAGGGGTGGTGCGTATTTTAGATCATCCACCACAAGGGAATGAGTGTTGGGACGGGGCTAATCCTGACCCAGCTAGCAGTCCTGCGCCGTGGAAAATTTACAATATCGGCAATCAAAAACCAATTGAATTAATGGCCTATATTAATGCCATTGAAAAGCATTTAGGTAAAAAGGCAATTCTTAATTTATTACCTCTTCAAGCTGGGGATGTGCCTGATACTTATGCTGATATAGAAGGCTTGATCAAGGATGTTGAGTATTGCCCTTCTATGCCACTGGATGAAGGGGTTAAAAACTTTGTTCTTTGGTATAAAGATTATTATCAATCCTAAGCTATTACTTAAATATAATGACACTTACTCAACATTATCCACAATTAAAGAAATTACCACATTGGTTAACGGCTTTATTGCTTATTTTTCTGAGTATCATATTGGCAGACTTGCTGTGGATGGTTTTAACCCCAGAAGATAAACAGCAAGCACAGGCTTTATCAACGCAAAATCATACGAGGATTAAAAGCAAACAACAACCAAACTATGGAAAAATAATTGCCGACCAACATTTATTTGGCATAGTGAAAAAAAAGATCATCGTTGCTCCACCGCCTCGACCAGTGAAAGTCGCCGCTCCTAAGCCTCCTGTTGTTACTGTGCCTAAGCTGAATGTAAAGTTGTTTGGTATTATGTCTTATAGTAATAAAAAATCAGGCTATGCTTTATTATCCTATAATCGACAACCGCAAGCGGTTTATGCTGTTGGTGAGGCATTAGATAAAAAGGAAAAAGGCAAGGAGCAAAAAGTTTTTATTCACAGTGTTAGTGCAGAAAAAGTAGTGATTAGCAATCATGGTCAACTTGAAGATTTTTCACTCCCAAAGCGACTTGGGTTTAACACAAAAGGAGGCCCTGCGATTGCCGCGAATACCTCTCTCAACAATCCCCCCGCAAGTGCCTCAACAGCGATAAGATCAAGGGCGCGAACACCGAATAACTTTATGCTTAATGGTGGCATAACCGCTGTACCTCCATCTCCACGACCGATGAGGATGGCTAAACCAAGCCAGTCGACTGCCTTTTCAATTAAAAATATATCAGAATTTCGTGATAAAGTAATGGCTGATCCCTCCAAGCTAATGGAAATAGCCACTGCACAGCCGTATTCTAAAAATGGTCAAGTATTGGGTTTTAGACTTCGTCCAGGAAAAAATCGCCGTGCTTTTCGTCAGCTAGGTCTGCGTAATGGTGATATTGTGAAAGATGTTAATGGTATTGCACTGGATAGCTTAGAAAAAGGGATTATGCTAATGAGTGAATTAGCAGGAGCGAGTGAGTTAAGTATTACCGTATTGCGTGGAAGACGTGAAGTTCAGTTGCCAACCTTGCATTTTTAAACTCCTGCTCTTCTCTGTGTTACTGCTTTCTTGTGGTACATCGGATAAGGCTTACGAATACCGACTGCAAGGTCATACAATGGGGACGCAATATCATATTCGTGTTCCTTTTACAGTTGAAAATAAAATACACAATAAAATCATCTCGCAACAACAACTTCAGCGAGAAATTGATGCGCTTCTGGTTTCAATTAATCAAGAAATGTCAACTTATCTTGTAAATTCCAGTATATCCCTTTTTAATCAGTCGCAAACAACAGACTGGTTTCCAGTCTCAACGCGTTTTTTGGAGGTTGTTAAGACAGCCCAGAGAATAAGTCATTCCAGCCAAGGCGCTTTTGATATAACGGTTATGCCTTTAGTTAATTTATGGGGCTTTGGTCGCAGTAAAAAGCACAGTTTTCCATCACAACAACAGATTGACAGTGCTTTAGATAAAACGGGCTATCAATTTCTACAAATACAATCAAGCCCACCCGCTATTCGTAAACAAAAAATGCATTTAAGCATTGATCTTTCGGCAATTGCAAAAGGATATGCGGTCGATGCGGTTGCTCTATTGCTACAAAAACATCAATTTCAACATTTTTTAATTGAAATAGGGGGTGAAATTCGTGCGCAAGGGCAAAATAAACAGCATCAACCTTGGCGTATTGCAATTGAAAAACCGACTACGCTGTATCGCTCGGTTCAACAAGGACTCAAACTCAATAATAGCGCTATTGCTACCTCTGGAGATTATCGTAATTATTATGAAAAAGATGGGAAACGCTATTCACATACTATTAACCCTAAAACAGGTAAGCCAATTACTCATAAATTAGCCTCCGTTACCGTGCTTAATAAATCCTCTATGATAGCTGATGCACAAGCCACCGCGATAATGGTATTAGGAGTAGAAAAGGGAAAACTCTATGCACAACAGGAGAATTTACAAGTGTATATGATTTTTAGAGATAAGGGTAAATTTTCGGTATGGCATAATTTACCCATTAACAGTTTGCTTAAATAATTTTTTCACGACAGGAGTGAAAGCTTCAGCTTTTTAAAACCACAGTTTCTGAAGCTTTATAGACTTGTATATAAATAACATCTGGAATCGGTAGCTTTAGTAGCCTCGCTAGACGAGGCTAAAGCACTCGATTCCGAAGAAATTTAACACAGGAAGCTCTAAAATCTGTGTCAAATTCCTTACTCTTCTTAAAGCCTTACTCAGCATTGTCTGTTGTTTCTTCTTCACCACCTGCGTCATCTTTAGCGGCTTCTTTCATGCTTAAACGCATACGACCTTGACGGTCAATTTCTAGCAATTTAACACGAATCACATCGCCTTCTGATAGATGATCAGTTACTTTTTCAACACGTTCATTGCTGATTTGTGAAATATGAACAAGACCATCTTTACCTGGAAGAATGGTAACAAAAGCACCAAAATCCATGATTTTAGCGATTTTACCTTCGTAGATTTTACCTACTTCTGCTTCTGCAGTAATATCCTCAATCATCTTCTTAGCGGCGTTGGCTGCGATACCATTGACAGCAGATATTTTAATACTGCCATCATCATCAATATCAACTTGTGCGCCTGTTGTATCAGCAATACTACGGATGGTTTCACCGCCTTTACCGATCACTTCACGAATTTTGTCTTTATTGATTTTCATGGTGACATAACGTGGAGCAAATTCAGACACATCGCCACGAGGCACTTCAATTGCTCTATCCATTTCATCAAGAATATGGTTATAAGCATTGCTTGCCTGACTTAAGGCTTGTTCCATAATTTCATACGTAATACCTTCAATTTTAATATCCATTTGAAGTGCATTAATACCTTTGCGCGTACCTGCCACCTTAAAGTCCATATCACCTAAATGATCTTCATCACCTAAAATGTCGGTTAGTACGGCAAACTTATCGCCTTCTTTAATCAGACCCATTGCAATACCTGCAACAGGTGCTGTCGTCGGTACACCTGCATCCATTAAGGATAATGAAGTACCACACACACTTGCCATTGAGCTAGAACCGTTTGATTCTGTAATTTCAGAAACCACGCGAACTGTGTAAGGGAAATCGTCTATTTTTGGCATAACCGCTAATATCCCTCGTTTAGCTAAACGACCATGACCAATTTCACGTCGCTTAGGTGAGCCAATAAAACCTGTTTCACCAACGCAGTAAGGAGGGAAGTTATAATGAAGCATGAAATGCTCTTTATAAGAGCCCATTAGTGTATCAATGATCTGTGCATCACGTTCTGTTCCTAAGGTTGTGATAACCAATGCTTGGGTTTCACCACGCGTAAAGAGTGCGGAACCGTGAGTACGAGGAAGTACACCAACACGAATGGTAATTGGACGTACGGTGGTATTATCACGTCCATCGATACGTGGTTCTCCCGCGATAATACGACTACGTACAATCTTTTTCTCTAAGTCTTTGAAGGCTTCTTTGACATCAGATTCTGAGGGGCTATCATCATCAGGGTTAATAATGGCATCCATTGCAATTTTCAGTGCAACATCAATTTTGCCATAACGCTCCATTTTATCGGCTGTTTGGAATGCTTCTGTCAACTCTTTTTCACAAGCATCCGCGATTTTAGCCGTAAGAACGGTATCTTTTTCAGGTGCTGACCAATCCCATGGTTCTGTGCCTACCTCTGTTGCAAATTCTGCAATGGCATCAATGGCAACAAGAGATTGTTTATGTCCAAACGCGACAGCACCAAGCATAATTTCTTCAGAAAGCTCTTTAGCTTCAGACTCAACCATCAATACTGCTTTATCAGTCCCTGCAACCATAAGATCAAGAGAAGAAGATTCCATTTGAGTCTTAGTTGGGTTTAGTACGTATTCTCCATTAATATAACCGACTTGTGACGCACCCATTGGGCCATTAAAGGGCAAGCCAGAGGCAGCTAATGCAGCTGACGTACCGAGCATTGCGGGTATATCAGGGGCAATTTCAGGATTAATCGACATGACAGTGATGATCACTTGCACTTCGTTTTGGAAACCAGCTGGGAATAAAGGGCGCACAGGACGATCAATTAAACGCGCAATTAATGTTTCAGACTCAGAAGCACGACCTTCACGTTTAAAAAAACCACCTGGAATCTTACCTGCCGCATATACTTTTTCTTGATAATTTACAGTGAGTGGAAAGAAATCACGTCCTTCATCGCACTCTTTTCTCCCAACAACAGAAACAAAAACAACCGTTCCCTCCATATCAACCTTAACGGCAGCACTTGCTTGGCGAGCAATCTCGCCTGTTTCAATTTCAACAGTATGTTCACCATACTGAAAAGTAGTGGTTACTACATCAAACATATTTCTTCCTTCTTGTGTTTAAACCCTTGTCGCCTTATTACTGACAAAGGTGCTTTTAGAAATGAGAATTTAATTAAATCCTTATCCAGTTCTCATTTCTTAATTGAGTAAGCTATTTTTTAAATATAGCTTACAGATTGGATAATTAATTCAGCTTTTTTAGATACAAAAAAACACCGCAGATGCGATGTTTTTAAGCTAATAAATAGCACAGTCTTTTAGCGACGTAAACCAAGACGTTTGATTAGGTCTTGATAACGTAATGAGTCTTTACGGTTTAAATAATCAAGTAATTTACGGCGTTGATTAACCATTTTTAATAGACCACGACGTGAGTGATGATCATGAATGTGAGTTTTAAAGTGACCAGTAAGATGCTTGATATTCGCTGTCAATAGCGCAACTTGCACCTCCGGTGACCCGGTGTCAGTGTCTGACTGGCGATATTCTTCAATGATTTTCGCCTTAGTTTCTGCATTCAGAGACATATTCCAAAGTTCCAGATTAAATCCTGCCATTTAGTGATTAAATACTAAGTGTAGGAAGGGTTGCTAAATAATGATCGTTTTTATGATCGCTAAAAAAGGCGCGATGGTATCATGCACGATAGATAATGTGTAGGATTTTGTAAGCAGATGATTAGTATTCATTCGAGCTACCAAAATTAACATTAATTCTTTTGTTGATTTGGAGCTACTAACAGTAATAATCTTTCACATGCTATCATATAAAATAATATATTTTCACATAAATATGAATGAAGAGTGTGTAACATAATAATTGAGAATATATTGTGTGAATAATCATATCCTTTATCGTCAAATATAAGCTTTTTGTCTATATGGGGTAGGGAAGTTTTACCTCCCCTATAGGTATATCCATCCTAAAAGATAAAAAGGTTTCCACAAGCGGTATCCACAAGGATTTAGTAGGAATCGGGTGAGCTTTTCCTAAATAAATCAATCTATTACGAGTTTTCCTAGTTACGAGGCTCTGACCTCGTAACTCATACTGACGGCTTCAGCCGTCCCGCCCGACGGATTTTGTAAACCCGTCGAAACGTTTTTCCCAGACGGCTGGAGTCGCGTAACGAGATGTAATATTTTGAATTGAAACACCCAGTAAATCTGCAACTTTACCTATTTTCATCATCTTCATAGTAAACGATATTAGTAGATTATATTGAGCTGTTTCTTATTCTATAGTATTTCATTTATCATCTACTGATTATAGCTGGATTTCAGTCTTAAGGAAGTGGTTCATACCCTCAAAATCTGATCAAAATAACGTCCACGATACAAAAGTCGTTTTTTCTTTGGGTTTTTATTATCTTTAAATGCTGTTCTGCAATGCAGTACATTTTTACACAGCAGTCCTTCATGAGCCTGTAGGGTATAGCGGAGTATATAGGGTGATCCATTTTCCCAAAGGTTTTGTAAGAATTCGACGGCTTCTAGGGTTGCGCTGTTTTGTTGCCACTCAATATTACGAAGCCTCGCGGAGTAGCGCATATGTAGCCCACCTCTGGAGTTGATTGAAAATACAGAACCTGATTGGGCTGCACGTATTTCCTTACCTTCTAAAATATTGGCGGGAATGGTCATGGCATTTGGTTGCATAAAAGCTTGAATATAATCAGGATTTTCATCACGTAGCAGTATATAGGCAATATCATGATCAAGAATAAGGCTCTCACCGCCTGATTTAGCGGGATGTTCACAATGCAGAATGATACTATGTATTTTCTGTTCGAGTGTATTGTAATAACCGTCAGTATGCCAACTTAGGCGTTTATTGGAGTAGGGAATGTACTGATGCTGTCCTTCGTGTTTGGTGACAGTAATAGAGGTAAGTCTATCTTCATCAGCACAGATGTTTTTATCAAATTGATTGAGTCCAAAATAGCTAGCTAATTGTATTACTTTTTGCTTGTTATAACTAAAATTTAATGATGGGTTATTAAAACGGTAGAAGGCAAGATTATATTGGTCAGTTAGTTTAAAAAGGGCGTTTATTTCATTATGAGAGGGTTGTTTTATATTATCGATAGTGATCATTAGTTTATCAATATTATTAGTAAAATTTATTAGCTTTTTTTCTCTCCAATATTGATAGGCATTATGATTAGAAAGGGAAAAGGGAGAGTCGTTAATATCCATAATAATATTCTCGTTTTTTGCAAAATCAATATATAAGCATATTCTACCGCATCGACTTTGCAATATATGCTTAACCTAAATAGAAATCCTACCTCTTTATAGGTAGGTATAAATAATGACAACATCCCATGGGTGGGATTCATTCTATACAAGCTTAAGCATACACTTTGCGACCATATCGCGCTGTTGCGATTTTTTAAATATTTAATGGCTTGAGTGTTCCTTAATATTAGGTGGGATATTTTTTATTGCTCAAACCGTAAGATATCAATTTTTAGGAGGCATGCATGGCTGACATGAAGAAGTACCCAACGCCGATGTTGGATGTTTTGGAAGACGGTGAATGGCCAAGTTTTATCACTGGCTTTAAAGATTTAAGAGACAACCATCCAGATGATCGTATTCGTGGTGTTATCAACGGACTAATGGGTCAGTTGGAGCATTCTTACGAAACAAAGATGGGCTACTGGAAAGGTGGTACCATTTCTGTGTTTGGGTACGGCGGTGGAATCATTCCTCGTTTCTCTGAAGTCGGCGATGCATTTCCAGAATCAAAGGAATTCCATACTTTACGTGTTCAACCACCTGCTGGCAACTTTTACAGCACTGAAATGTTGCGTGAATTAGCAAATAGTTGGGAAAAGCATGGTTCAGGTCTGCAAACTTTCCACGGGCAGACGGGTAACATTATGTTTATCGGTGCTGACTCTGATAGCTTCCAGCCTTTCTTTGATGAAATCAATGATTACGGTTGGGATCTAGGTGGAGCAGGTCCTTGTGTACGTACAGGTATGTCATGTATCGGTGGCGCACGTTGTGAGCAGTCTAACTGTAATGAGCAAGCGATTCACCGTCATTTGCTGAACAACTTTACCGATGATGTACATCGTCCGGCACTTCCTTATAAGTTTAAATTTAAAATCTCTGGTTGTCCTAATGACTGTCAAAATGCGATTGAACGTGCTGACTTTGCTGTTATCGGTACTTGGAGAGACCACAAGAAAATAAACCAAGATGCATGGAAAGCCTTTGTCGAAGAAAAAGGGCGTGACTATGTAATGGATAACGTCATTACACGTTGTGTATCGAACAGTCTTGCGCTTGCTGATGACAATACCTTGATTGCCGATGAGTCTAACTGCGTTCGTTCAATGCATTGTATGAATGTTGTTCCGAAGGCAATTAGCCCTGGTGATGATAAAGGCGTTACGATCCTTATGGGAGGTAAGCGTACTCTTAAAATTGGTGATCTAATGGGTATCGTTATCGTTCCGTTTATGAAACTTGAAACGGAAGAAGATTACGAAACAATGGTTGAACTGGCGGAAGAAGTTATCGACTTCTGGGCTGAGAATGGCCTTGAGCATGAGCGTTGCGGTGAAATGATTGAACGCATTGGTTTGGTGAACTTCTTAGAAGGCATTGGTGTTGATCCTGATCCAAATATGATCAAACAGCCTCGTAACGTTTCTTACGTTCGGATGGATGGTTGGGACGAAGCTGCCGAAGAGTGGTTTAACCGTAAGCGTGAAGAAAAGTCTGCGGCTTAATCTCTTTTTTAGAGAGACAAGAGTCATTAGTTAAATATTTATCGAGAGAAATTAGTTTCTCTCGTTGTTAAGAAATTAAGGAGATTAAGTATGGCAGCTCCAAAAATGCGTGAGCCGATTGAATCAGGATGTCCTGATGGTTTTCAATATATGCACCCGACAATGCGTCGTAACTATGGCACATGGGATTACCATGAAGACGTAAGACCAGGTGTAATGGTTCATGTTGCTAAGTATGGTAATGATAAAATTTGGACAATCAAAGCAGGTACTCAACGTATTCTTGATGTATTTACTTTGCGTGAGCTAATGGATATTGGCGATAAATACGGCGATGGCTTTGTTCAGTTTACCATTCGTTCAAATATTCAATTCTTTGTTGATACAGAAGAGAAAGTAGCTCCTCTTGTTGAGGCATTAGAAGAAGCAGGTTACCCAGTCGGTGGTACACGTAACTCGGTTGCGTCTATCTCTCATACACAGGGTTGGTTGCATTGTGATATTCCAGGCACTGATGCATCAGGTGTTGTTAAGGCAATGATGGATGAACTTCTCCCTTATTGGAGAGGCTGGGATATGCCAAACCGCGTTCATCTAACAACCTCATGTTGTCAGATTAACTGTGGTGGTCAAGGTGATATCGCAATCAATGTACAACACACTAAACCACCTAAGATTGATCATAGTCTAGTCGGTAATGTATGTGAACGTCCTTCGGTTGTTGCACGTTGTCCTGTGGCAGCAATTCGTCCCGCAATGGTTGATGGTAAGCCATCGTTAGAAGTTGACGAGAAGAAATGTATTTGTTGTGGTGCTTGTTATCCTCCCTGTCCTCCTATGCAAATCAATGATTATAAGGATACTCAATTGGCTATCTGGATCGGTGGCAATCACTCCAATGCACGAGGAAAGCCTACCTTCCAACGCTTAGTTGCAGCGGGTGTTCCAAATAATCCACCTCGTTGGCCTGAAGCAACAGCAATCGTGAAGAAAATTCTTGATTGTTACAAAGAAGGCGCGAAAGATTGGGAACGTATCAATGAGTGGGTTGAGCGTATTGGATGGCCTCGTTTCTTCGAAGTAACAGGGCTTCCTTTTACTAAATATCATATTGATAACTGGCGCGGTGCTCGTGCGAATTTGAATTCATCGACGCATATCCGCTTCTAAGTTTAACTGCTCTTCCCTTCGGTATTCAGAGAAATTTCACAAATGTTCTCTGAGTAAAATCGAAGGGAGATATTTAGGAATTTTATATGAAATATACAGTAATGATCAATGAAGGACCGTACCAGCATCAATCATCTGATACTGCTCTTCAATTTGTTCGCGCTGCATTGGAAAAAGGACATGAAATTTTTCGTGTCTTCTTTTATCACGACGGTGTTAATAATGGAACACGTTTAAGCGTGCCACCTGCTGATGATCGTTTGCTTCAAAAAGAATGGTCTGAATTAGGGTTAGAGCATGGACTTGATCTTGTGATTTGTATTGCAGCCGCTCAACGCCGTGGTCTTATGGATGAAAGTGAAGCAAAACGCCAGGGTTTAGATGCTGATAATATCATCGAAGGGTTCCGTATCTCTGGCCTAGGTCAGTTGATCGAAGGTGGAATTCAAAGTGATCGCACAATTGTATTTGGAGATTAATCATGGCGACTAAAAAATTCATGTTTGTTAATCGCAAAGCACCTTACGGTACAGTTTATGCATTGGAATCTTTGGAAGTGGTATTGATTTCAGCAGCGTTTGATCAAGATGTATCGTTAGCGTTTATTGATGACGGTGTTTACCAAATTACAAAAGGACAAGATACCACAACTATTGGGCAAAAGAATTTCTCAAAAGCGTATAAAGCATTGGGTGATTATGATATCAGTAAGCTTTATGTTGAAAAAGAATCATTAGCTGAGCGTGGTTTAACTCAAGATGATTTAATGGATCTTGTTTGGGAAGACGAAGATGACGATTGGGCTGAGAAGTCATCCATTATTATAGTCAGTCGTGAAGAAATGGCGGCAATTATGGCTGAACAAGAAGTGACATTAAGTTTCTAAAGGAGTGACTAAAAATGGCAATGCTACATATTGTAAATAAATCACCTTTTGAAAAAGTGACTTTTGATTCTTGCTTAGGACATGCATCAGCAGGTGATTCGATTCTTATGATTGAAGATGCAGCAGTTGGTGCAATAGACGGCACTGCGTTTGCAGATAAGCTTAAAGCAGCGATGGCTGATAAAAGTGTCTATGTTTTAGCAGGTGATTTAACAGCACGTGGACTCAGTGAAGACAGAATAATTGACGGTATTAAAACAGTTGATTATGCAGGTTTTGTTGATCTTACCGCAGATAATGAAACAACACAAAGTTGGTTATAATATTGTTTTAAATAAGACAATAAACAACTTATTTATTAATTAGAAACAAGGAATAGCGAAAATGGCATCAATTGAAGTAGGTGGGCAAACAATCGAATTAGATGAAGAAGGTTACTTAATCGACTTAGGTTCTTGGACTCCAGAAATCGGTACAGCACTAGCAAAAGAAGAAGATGTTGAGTTGACAGACGAGCATTGGGATATTATCAACTTTTTACGTGAGTATTATGAAGAATATCAAATTGCTCCAGCGGTACGTGTATTAACAAAAGCAGTCGGTAAGCGTTTGGGTAAAGCTAAAGGTAATTCTAAATATCTTTACTCTTTATTCCCTTACGGTCCTGGAAAGCAAGCTTGTAAATATGCAGGTCTTCCAAAGCCAACAGGTTGTGTATAAGTCCTTGTAAAAATTTTGTATACAAGTGACTAGAGAAGGTTTCTAGTCGTGAAGAGAGTCGGAGAATTTAGTCTCTGATCTCTTTCATGAGTTTATATTGGTTTCAATATTCCTTATTAAATTGATCGTTAACTTGTAGAATATTGGCTTTAGCTTATTGAATTGACTATTTGTTAATGAATGTGAATTCATGAAAGAGATGAATTTCGGGAGATAGAAAGTGTTCTTAAGCGTTTTTTTTGGTGTGCTCTTTTGGGTAGCCACCTTGGTTTTAGTATTAGGAATTACATATAAAGTTTTTATTTATTGGAAAGTTCCTGCACCGTTAAAAATTCCTACTACTCCCGCCCCTTTAACTAAAAGAGGAGTGTGGGTACGGATGTTTAAAGAAGTTGCACTTTTTTATAGTCTGTTCCGTTCTAATAAATTGCTTTGGGTATTAGGGATTTTATTCCATTACGCGTTAGCTCTTATTATCTTGCGTCATGTGCGTTATTTCCAAGAAAATGTTTGGTTTATTATTAATATTGTTCAGCCTTTTGGTAAGTATGCGGGATTCTTAATGGTCATCGCCCTAATTGGTCTACTATTGCGTCGCATTTTGATTGACAGAGTACGTTACATTACTGCTCCTTCGGATAGAGCGATGTTAGGTTTGTTAATTCTGATTGGTATTTCAGGCTTAACAATGAAATTTGTTAGTCATACCGATATTTTAATGGTGAAGACTTTCTTTATTGGTTTAAGAACTTTTAGTTTTCATCCATTACCTGCTGATCCTATTTTGATTGTTCATCTAACATTGGTTGCGACCTTAATGTTGATTTTCCCCATTAGTAAATTAATGCATGGTCCTGGTATATTCTTTAGCCCTACCCGTAATCAAGTTGATAATCCTAGAGAAAAACGTCATTTATCGCGCTGGGCTAAGAAACTAGAAACACAAAATAAGTTGTATTTGCATGAGTTGGATAAATAAGGGCAAGCGTTATGGCAGATTATGAAATTCCTACGGTAACGGGCGAAGATGGCATTGTTGATGTACCTGCCCTAGAAAAAGGTTCAATGGGACATTTGCATGGTCCTTGGA
>WGBH01000359.1 GCA_015494435.1 Thiotrichaceae bacterium
CAATAGTATGATATTTGTTCTCAAGATATAGAATATTGTATTTTATTAAAGAATAAAAAAACGTGAAAAAATCACAATGCTTTCATAAATAAATAGATTTTTATCGATCTACAGGACTCGCATCCAAATTCCTATTTTCTTGCGAAATATGGAAATGAAATTTCCGAATAAAGCCATGTAGGGTCGGAGGAGTTTACGGAGCCGACCAATAGCAAATGGTCGGTCATAATAGTGAGTATTATATTTTAATTAAAAATCAATATTTATTTATGTTTTTTATAAATGAATAGATTTCGACCGACCCTACAGGGCTATCAGTTTTATCCATCTTAATGTATGCGTTGCAACATCCATAAACTTATGATTAAAAATAAAAACAAGGGTAAAAAGGCGCTGATAATGGGGGTAATTCCATAGACGATTCCAAGTTCATTTAGCACTCTATTTAGTAAGAAAAAAGCGATACCAACGACGATACCAATAAAAACTCGTTGACCGGTGCCACCACTGCGTTGTGAACCAAATAAAAACGGCATGGCGAGAACGAGCATGACCAGTGTGGAAAGAGGAACGGAAAAGCGTTTCCAATAAGCAAGTTCAAATTTATCCGATTTTAGGGCGTTTTCTTTTTGATGTTTAATAATTTTTCGTAAGGCACTTCCTGAGAGTTGTTCAGGTTGCATTGCGGCTATTTTTAGTATTTCTGCATCTAATAAATCAGCATTATTGATTTGCTTAAGGGTTTCTAAATTAACTCGTTTTTCTTTAAATTGAATTTTTTCCACTTGATCTAATTGCCAACCATTTTTAGTTGCTATCACTGATTTTGCGCGAAGGATTTTATTTAGACCATTACGGTCTGCTTTCATGCTGTAGATGGTGACATCGTCAAGTTTTTTCTCTGACCAGACTTTAGCAATATGGATTATATTATCTTTTTGTTTAACCCAAAGCCCTGCTTCACTGACGAGATAGATATTTTTATTTTTTAAGGTGGCGAGGTAGTTTCGTGCTTGCAAGTCACTCACTGGAACAACCCACTCTCCCACTATAAAAGCGAGTACGGTGAGCAAAACGCCCAATTTTAGCACTGAAAAAATAATACCTCCAATAGAGTAGCCTGCTGCTCGCATGGCGATAAATTCAGAGTTGGTGGCTAAATTACCTAGCCCTAATAAACTACCAATTAATGTCGCTGTGGGGAAAAATTCATAAAAACGTGCGGGTAACGTGTAGATCAAATAAATCATTGCCTTGAAGCTAGTGTATTGATCATTGACACTCTGTAGTTCACCAATAAAGGCGAAAAATAGGTCTAACATCACTAAGGCAAGCCAAGCAACGATGAGACCTTGTAAAGTGGATTTCCATAGATACCAATCCAGTATTTTCATCCCGCTTTACCGTATTGCTTACGCACTAGCCATAAAGCTAATGCAATAAAAATTAGGTGTACCCACCATAAGCCGACTGCACTGGGAATCTTTCCATCCTCTAGCATTGATTTACCTGTCATCAATAAATTGGCATAGATGGCGTAGAGCAAAATACCTAGTGCTAATTTTCCAAAACGTCCTTGTCGTGGCGTGGTATAGCTGAGTGGAAAGGCTAATAAAGCAATAACGGGTGCAGAGAGGATAATCGCTAAACGCCAATGCAGTTCAGCTTTACTAGCTGATGTATCTAGCTCAATTAAATCTGCGGTTGAGGCGGAGGAAAGTTTGCTTTTATTTGTAACTTTTGAGCTAGGGACACGTAAACCGTGTTCACCAAAATGAAAAATAGTGAACTGTTTGCTTTTTAAATCATAATCATAACGACTGCCATCATTAATCTGTAATACCCGCTCACCGTTTTGTTGATCAATAAAAAGTAGTGCTTTTCTAGCGGTTAATACAATATCTTTTGTATCCGTTCCAGAATGCATAAAGAAATGTTCCATCACCACGTTTTCTTCATCCATTTTTTCGACAAAAATAGTAAAACGCTTATTGCCTATTTTAGTATGCATAAACTCACCCACAGGGATTCCAGAGGCTTCAGGGCGTTGTTTGACTTCTCTCTTTATCGCTTGAGTTGTGCTTTCGAGCTGAGGAACAAGGTATAACACCATCACTGCTAATAGTAAGGTCAAAGGAAAGACAAATAGAAAAATACCCTTGTAAAATTGTTTCGGTCCTACCCCTGAGGAGTGTAACGCACTGATCTCATTATCACGGTATAAACGTCCAAAGGCGAGCATCATGCCAATTAATAAAGCGACAGGAATTAATTGGACTGCACCATTAATTGACCCCATTAAAACCATTTTACCTAATAGATCAACGGGTAAATTACCTGCACTAACACTACTGAGTAAACGAACAAAGGTATTACCGACAATAATCAACAATAAAATCAGTAAAGTAGCAACAAAGGATTGTAAAATTTCACGCAGTAGATAACGTTGAATAATCATGGCTTATGTTGAGCATAATAATCAATGCCTGATTCATCGCTGTTTTTATAGCGTTTATGTGTCCATAAATATTGCGCGGGGAATTCTCTAGCTTGCTGTTCAATGATCAAATTAGTACGGATGGCATCCTGTTCAATATCATCACTAGGAAAATCAGTAAGGGGCGGTAAAAAGCGTAATAAATAACCTGTTGCACGTTGTTTTTCATCGTAGAGTCTAACCGTAATAAAGGGAATGACCTGCGCATTGCTAATAGCCGCTAGACGTGAAGTGCTAGGATTAGTGGGTGCTTTTACTCCGAAAAAAGGAATCGATAGACTATTTTTATATTGAAAACTTTGATCAGGAGCCGTCCAGACAGTATGTCCTTTTTTTAAACTAATAATCAAAGCGCGTATTTTAGTTTTAGGAATCGCTTTGCCATAACGACGCGCTCTTATTTTGGCAACAATATGTTCTAAGAGAGGATGTTTATGCGGCCTGTAAACGACATGCACACCATCGGTTAATTTTGAAACAATCGGTCCACCCACTTCCAAACTAGTAAAGTGCATACCAAATAAAATCAAACCTTCTTTTTTTGCAAGCCCTTGTTCTAAATGCTCAATTCCTTCGATGGTAGACAGTGCTGCTAGTTTTTTATCCGCCCCCCACCAACTCAAGCTCATATCCATAATGCCTTGACCTAAAGAAATGAAATGATCGAGACAAAGTTTTTTTCGCTCTGTCTCAGATAATTCAGGAAAAGCCAATTTAAGATTAACATCAGCAATATGACGGCGAGATGCAAGCAAGCGATACATTAATTTGCCAAATAATCGACCTATTTGCATTTGCCAAGACCAAGGAAGATAAGTTAACAAACGCAATAAGCCAATCATACACCACATCCCCCAATAACGAGGATGCAAAAAAGAGCATTTTTTTGTAAAAATATTCAAACCTTTATTTATTTTTCATTACTTAAGCGATATTTTGTACTGCAATAAGGGCAGCGAATACTTCTGGTTTTAGAGGCTTCAATCGCAAGAAAAACGCGCGGATGTGAACACCATCCAGCAGAATCACTTGTTGGACAATGTAAAGGTAAATCAGCATTGCTAATAACAATCTCTTTTTTTATATTTAAACTATTGCAATTTGCTACTCGATCTGCCATCCGTTTTCTCCTTAGGTAATTTTTCAAAAAATATCAAAGCGCGTTTTAAATAGCTGGATATAATTAATCTACAAAAGTTAACCAATGTTTATACTTTTTTGCACGCCCATGAACCACATCAAAAAATAATGATTGTAATTGTTCTGTGATCGGGCCGCGAGTGCCTTCACCAATAGAACGATTATCTAACTCACGTATGGGTGTCACTTCCGCCGCCGTACCACTAAAAAAGGCTTCATCTGCAATATACACTTCATCGCGCGTAATGCGTTTTTCTTTAATTTCATAACCAAGGTCATTTGCCAAGGTCATAATGGTATTGCGAGTAATACCATTAAGTGCAGAGGTTAAGTCTGGCGTATAAATAACACCTTGTTTAATAATAAAGATATTTTCTCCACTGCCTTCTGCAACATAGCCTTCATTATCTAATAATAAAGCCTCATCATAGCCATCGGTCAATGCTTCTTGCAATGCCAACATTGAATTAATGTAATGCCCATTTGCTTTGGCTTTACACATACTAATATTAACGTGGTGACGTGTAAAAGAAGAGGTTTTGATGCGTAGACCGTGCTTCATATTCTCTTCACCGAGATAAGCCCCCCATTCCCATGCCGCCACAATGGCATGTGTTTTTAGGTTGTCGGCACGTAATCCCATCCCTTCTGAACCATAAAAACACATTGGGCGAAGATAAGCAGATTCTAAATTATTTTCAGAAACGGATCTAATTTGTGCTTCATTAATTTCTTGCTTAGAAAAAGGAATCTTCATGCACATGATTTTTGCAGAATCAAACAAGCGATCCGTATGTTCATTTAGACGAAAAATAGCCGTCCTATTATCATCCGTTTTATAAGCTCGAACGCCTTCAAAAACCCCCATACCATAATGCAAAGTATGTGTTAAAACATGGATATTGGCCTCGCGCCAAGCAACCATTTCACCATCAAACCATATCAGGCCATCACGATCTGCCATTGACATTGATCTATCCTCTTTATTTATAAATATTATAGAAAAAGGAGAATACACTGATAGGTCTAGAAAAAGCTAGTCAATTAGCCGTTATTTAAGCGCATTTACAAATTTAGCCCATAAAAAAACCGCCATTAAATAATAGCGGTTTTTCAATTTGAATCCATACTGATCTTAATAATTCAAATTTAAATAAGAATTAATAAAACTGTTAATCCTTATCTTCTACTGTTTCTGATGCCTCAGGACGACTGATTGCACCTTCGTCCTCATCACTATCCCCTGTTCCAATACTTTCTTTAGGAGCAATAATCCTAGGTTCTGTTTCACCGTCTTTATTAGTAACAGCTACTTTAACCACGGCATCAATATCTGAATGCAAATGAACACCGACTTCGTAATGACCAATGAGACGAATCGGACCATCGGGCATACGAATTTGTTTACGTTCAATCTCAATGCCCGCTTCAATAATCGCATCAGCAATTTCATGATTGGTGACAGAACCAAATAATTTACCTTCTGGTCCTGCATTAGCAATGATTTCAAGCGACAATTTTTCAATCTCAATACAACGCTCTTTAGCGGTCGCAATAACTTTTGCTTCTACTGCTTCTAATTCAGCACGAATTTCTTCAAAAGCAATGAGATTACTTTTAGTTGCTATTTTAGCTTTACGTTGTGGAACAAGATAATTACGTGCATAACCTGAGCGTACCGTGACGATATCGCCTAATGCGCCTAAATTTTCGATTCTTTCCATTAAAATGACTTGCATGGTTTTTACCTATTTTCTTAATCAAGACGACCAAAGAATAGAATTTCTTTCATCATCTCTTCAATTTAGTTTTGATCTGTTTTGGCAATTTTAGCGCGAAAATCTATAAAATTATCAATAATGCCAAACGCTACTAATAAAACAAACATTTGAGCCAGCAGGACAAAAAGCAATATATATAATGCTATTAACCAGCCTGCTTTCATTTCAAGTTGATATACAATGCTATGTGCAACAGCAAGACCTTGTAGCATAAAAAGACTAACGCCAATGATTAGTATTTCCACTGTTAATGTGCTATTCATTACAATGCTTAAGACAATACATACTACCATGACTAAGGCAGGTGTTTTTCCAACACTTAACTCACGAAATTCCTTGCTAAACCCACCTCGATTATAAAGCATGGCTTGCCAATGGCGCGCGAGTAGTAAGGCTAATGCAACCGTAACGGCTATTGCTGCAATGAATATAGCGGTCATCCAACCCACCATATCTGCAATCAATTTATCAACATCAGCACTATTTAATCTATAAATCTCTTGTAAGACAGGTTTAAATTGTTTGAGTGTTTTTTGCCAGAATAATGCAGGTTCTGGCTCATAAAGGTGGAATAATAAAACCCCTGCAAGACTAGCCACTAAAAGTGCTTGTAAAGTGCCTTGCCATGAACCTGTTTGTGCCAGAAAGCTAGCGAAAAAAACAATCGGTAGCCAGCTTAGCAAACCAGTGCTTATTCCAAGTGATGCATCCTGCTCAAAGAAGTAAGTGACTATTGCTAGTACCGCACTTCCTAATAAGGTGTATATCAGACCTTGTTGCCAACCAATTCTAAGCGTAATCAAAGCAATGGCGGCCCCACTGAACAACCCAACAGGAGGAAGTATCAATGATAGCAAAGTAGACAAGATGATAAAAAATGCTGCCTGTTTGCGACCTGCCATTATAAAGCTGGCCATAATGTGTTCTTCTTAGTTATTTATGTTGATCGGTATAAGGAAGCAGAGCTAAAAAACGAGCGCGCTTGATAGCTGTTGCTAGCTGACGTTGGTATTTTGCTTTAGTGCCTGTAACACGGCTTGGTACGATTTTGCCCGTTTCGGTGATATAGGCTTTTAGTGTATCAAGGTCTTTATAGTCTATTTGTTTTACGCCTTCTGCGGTGAAGCGGCAAAACTTTTGACGACGAAAATTGCGTGACATAGTTTGACTCCTTAGTAATCGACTAACGCTTATTGCGTGCTGGACGTTGCTCTTGCTTTTCTTTACTTAATAAAGAAGCTTCAGTAAAGGCTTCATTCTCACGGATAGTTAGATTACGCAACACCGCATCATTAAAACGGAATAAACGCTCTAGCTCGTTCAATGCATCGTTATTGCATTCAATATTCATCAGTAAATAGTGGGCTTTATGCAGTTTGTCGATAGGATAAGCCAAAGGACGACGTCCCCAGTCTTCTAGTCTGTGCATATTTCCTTCGCTCTCGCTCACTACTTTTTTATAGCGCTCGATCATTGCAGGAACTTGGTCGCTTTGGTCAGGATGGATCAAAACAACAATTTCGTAATGTCTCAATGTAAATCTCCTTCTGGATTAAGACAGCCCTATCGTCAGAATTAACTCTTTTGATAAAGCAAGGAGGGGCATAATGCCCACAAGACGCGCGATTATCAGGCAGCATGGAATTAATGTCAATGCTAGATTTTATGATTAAGTAGAAGGATACAGTAAATTTAATATTGCGCTGGTTTATTTTGTACGCTGGACAAGTTTTGCAAATCCGTCCACAGGTTTAGATTAAATGCCTTTGCAAAAGATATTCAAGCTGCAAGGCTTTCTTAAAATGTTTCGACGAGGTAACAAACCCCGTCGGGCTAAAAATAACCTTTGTAAAAAAGAAGTAAATTAAAAAGTAACCACTCGTTGTAATATTTTTAACTAATAACAAAAAAGAAAAATAAAATTGATGCTCTACAC
>WGBH01000360.1 GCA_015494435.1 Thiotrichaceae bacterium
CTTCAAGTAGAGATTAATAGTATCTCTACTTGAAGTGGAATAGTGATGCAGGTAAAGAGTAACTATCAAGTGTTACTCAAACGATGAAGTTTAGATTTATAGATTTTCTTATACTATTTTATAGATATTTGTAGGTTTTTCTTGTCGGGAATCATTTAAAGCTTAGCCAGATGGGTTTACAAAACCTGTCCCGCAATGTAGGAGTGAAAGCTTCAGCTTTTCCTATTAGTCCGATGGTTTAGCCCGACGGGATTTGTAACCCCATCGAAACGTCTTAGCAGGAAACTGTGAGGCTTTATCACTTTAAACTAGACGTGTGAACGGGTTTACAAAGCCCGTCTAGCTAGGATTTAAGAAACGTACCTGAGAATACTCTAACGACCATATCTTTTAGCAATCGCATTCAGGCGTATATTCTTTGATCTTTCAGCAAAATCAAGCGCGCTAAATCCATCCGTATTTTTCACCCATAATGAGGCTTGATGTGCGATTAAATAATTCGCAACAATAGGATGGTTAAAACGTATTGCATGGTGAATAGGTAACCAATTTTTTCTAGTACGCGCATTAACATTAGCTTTTTGTGCCAACAAATACTGTACCATCTGTAAATTGCCAAGTGATGCTGCAATATGCAATGCAGATTCACCATCAAAGTTTTTATGCTGTACATTGGCACCTTCAGCAACAAGCTCTTTCAGTAAGGATAGGTTTTTAGTTTTAGCAGCATCAAGTAATGCATCATTAAGATTATTAGTTATTGTATGAGCTGCTGACCTTCTCCAAGCAGGGACAGAATGTGCTTTTTGATAATATGGATCATAATAACGTTGTCCCTGTTTGGTATAATGTCGCTGTAATTGAGCACGTTTTAATTGTTTTCTACGCTCTTGAGCTATCTTCATACGTTTTTTTTGCACACGTATTGCCTGCTCGCGGATAATTGTTTCTTGATTGATTTTTCTCACTTCATCAGGGGTTAGGTAATAAGCTGAATTATAAGCAGCATTAGCTATTTGATTGTTAAAACTTGCTAAAAGAATAACAGCAAGGGCTAAGATTTGTTTTTTAAAACTATATTTTATATTCATTTTATCTCTACTCTCTTTCATCCATGAATTTGGGGGGGGAGGATAAATGAAGGAATCTGTCTTATCTGCAATATTACAGATAAAAGCGTTAATGTAACGGATAAGGCTATTCGTTTTTTATTGTCCATATCTCCTAGCAATGGCTCTTATCTGTGGGTTTTTAGATTTTTTAGCAAAATCCAGTGCGGTAAATCCATCAATGGTTTTATGGTGCAATAAGGCTTTTCGTGAAATCAAATAATTAGCAACACTTGCATGGTTAAAACGTATTGCATGATGAATGGGCATCCATTCTGTTCCTGTGCGTGCATTTATATTCGCACCTTGACTTACTAAATATTTAACCATTTGTAAATTGCCTAAAGAGGCTGCGATATGAAGTGCGGTTTCGCCATTAAAATTCTGGTGGTTTACATTCGCCCCTTCTGCAATTAATTGTTTTAATAAACGCATATTTTTACTTTTTGCAGCACCAAATAATGCATCATCTGCACTGCGTGTCATGGTGTGTCCTGCTGGTCTTCTCCACGCTGGAATAGAGGAATGGTTTACTCTTCTTGGGGGGGTATAAGTTCTAGCAGGTGCAATATATCGTGGTTTTTCTACCGCCTGCGGCCTTCTTCTTTGTGCTTGTACTACAGGTGGTTTTTGTTCAGAAACAGTAGCCTGTGTTTGAGTAGTTTGTACTTTTTCTATTTTTCCATTGAGGATCTCGATAATATCGGATTCGCTTAGTTCAATATTATTTGCTGCACCTAAAACAGGTTGCAAAGCTAACATAGAAAGCAAAGAAACTACGCTTAATGTGGATTTAATCTTCATTTTATTATCTCATTTTAATTTTTTAGAGAGGGCTATTTAAGGAAGTTCTAAGCAATATGGGTAAATTCATGACCTGAAACTTCCTAATGCAAACACTTCTATCAAAGCACTTCCTTAGGATATGTGTGCTTTCATAAAATAGTTAAATAATTATCAAACAGTCTTTATAAATGCTTTCGCAAAACGTATGCCTAAAGCTAATTGACCTGTGGTATTATAATGTAAATTATCCTGTTGTTTTTCCAATCCTTGCGTTGAAATAAGACGACTATTTCGAATGCTAGCGATAGAATTTCTTTGTGCTTTACGCACAATATCACGATAAGGAAAGGCTTCAATGGGGGGGGGCTACCTCGCCAATAAAAAAGGCAAGTGAGGGTGCATGTAATTCTTTACGCAATGCACGAATAAATTCTGATAAATTTCGAGAGTAACTGTGTGCGGTGCTTAAATGACGTGAATCTTCCTCACCTTGCATCCATAAAATACCTGTATATTTAATATTTTTTAGATGGCTATGTCTCCTGACTGTTTTGATTAATTTTTTAAACAAAGGCCCTGCACTCGCATTACCTGTCATTTTTGCTTTACTAAGTTGCCAATGGGGATCCCATGTAAACAGAGAAGTACCACTGACTGCAAATTTTATTAGTTTAATAGTTTTAGTGGGAAAGCGACGAGAAAGTTCATAAGCAAACCGGTAAACATTAAAAGTAGAAAATTTAGAAAAAAAAAGACGTACAAAAGTTATTGTAGTGCAAATGAAACAAATAATGAGAAATTTTTTTGCTTTTTTTAAGGAAATCTAACAGCTTAGCTAGTTTATTATGCTTTTGTTCAGTTAGTTTTTTAGTTGTAAAAAATCTAACCAAACTTTCTTATAAAAACGGCTTTTGTCTTAACCCTATATTCAGTGTTAAATAAGATCTTTGAGCAGTACCTCAGTCCCTTCAATTTCAGCAGGGTCAACAATATTGACAATCGTATCAAAGGTATCGCTAGGACTGCTAGATGTATTTTGTGCATTTGATAATTGTAAAAATACGCCTAATAAGAGAGCCGTTAATGAGAAAGTAATAAGTTTACTAATAGGCATTTAAATCCCCCTTGTTTATGAAAAAAAAGCATATTAGTACATCACTATACTTTAATAAACAGAGTGATTAATATTTAATCTAACTTCTCTCTAACTCTCTATCATTTATAATTAAATTATGCTAGTAAATTTCGACAAATAACCATTATTTAAACAAGGATATTTGTCGAAATAAGATTCAATAAGGCAAAAATCACTTTATAAACTCTTACTCACAATTTCAAACACATCCGCTGATAGCCCTTTTTGTTGTTGGATTTTTTCCAATGCCTGACGCATTAATGTGGCTCGTTCTGTATTATATTTTTTTCCGTTGATGAGATTACGCACTAAACGGGCGGCTATTTGAGGGTTTAATGGATCCAACTCCAAGACACAATCCCTAATAAAAGCATAGCCAGAACCATCAGCTCGATGGAAATTGACAGGGTTCATGCCTGCAAAAGCACCAATCACAGAACGCACTTTATTTGGGTTTTTAATATCAAATAGATCGTGTTTCATCAGTGTTTTAACCCTTTCTAAGGTATTAGGAAGGGAGCAACTTGCTTGCATTACAAACCATTTATCCATTACTTGGGTATTATCTTTCCAACGTTCTTCAAACTCCTTGATCGCTTGTTGACGTTGTGGGCAATCAGTATTGACTAATACGCTAAAAGCGGCCAGTTTATCGGTCATATTAGTGGCGTTTTTAAACTGTTGGTAGCAACTTGCATAAATTCCTTCATCACCGATGGTACCAAGATAATCAAGACAAATGTTTTTAAGACGACGTTTACCAATACTGTAGGCATCTATTTTATATTCACCCTTATCTTCTAATTGAGTATAAAGTGTTTCAAAAGATAAACGCAGGGTTTTTGCGATAGTGCCACGTAGAAATTCGCGTACTTGGTGAATCGCTTCGGGATCGGCATTATCCACCGCTTCGGCAATATCAGATTCCGATGGTAAAGATAAGGCTTCTGCGCGTAAAGAATAATCTAAATCTTCGTTTTCCAAAAGTGCTTGATAAGCATTAATCACTGCAGGATCAACGCCTATTGCTTCACCTTTTTCCTGTTCTTTTAACATTTTGAGCATAATTTTCTGTGCTAGGCGTTGACTTGCTTCCCAACGGTTAAAATCATCAGAGTCATATTGCATTAAGAAAATAAGGTTGTCGATATTATAAGGGTAAACAATACGCACAGGAGCAGAAAAACCTCGCAATAAAGACGGTAAAGGTTGCGTCTCAATATTGACAAAGGTAAAAATTTGTTTTGTTTCACTTAATTGAAGCATACGTGAAGTTCCACTCGCTTGGGTTTCACCTGCTAATTGTAAGGCAAATTCTTTACCCTCAGCATCCAGTAAGCCAATTGAAATAGGGATTAAAAAAGGTTTTTTATGTGTAGATTCAGCGGTATCAGGACAGCTTTGTTTCAAGGTTAAGGTACAGTTTTTTGTATCAGCATCATACTGCATTGAAACATCAACTCGCGGAGTACCTGCTTGATCATACCAATATTGTAACTGACTTAAATCCACCTGATTTGCATCTGCCATTGCGGATAAAAAATCCTCTGTGGTAACCGCTTGACCATCATGGCGTTTAAAATACAAATCCAAGCCTTTACGAAAACCTTTTGTACCCAATAAACTATGATACAAACGCACAACTTCCGCGCCCTTTTCATAAATAGTTAAAGTATAAAAATTATTAATTTCTATAAATGAGGCAGGACGAATAGGGTGTGCCATTGGTCCTGCATCCTCCGCAAATTGATGGGTACGTAACATACGCACATCTTGTATTCGTTGTACCGAACGTGAATGTAAATCTGCACTAAACTCTTGATCCCTAAAAACGGTCAAGCCTTCTTTTAAGCTCAATTGAAACCAATCTCGACAGGTAACGCGATTGCCCGTCCAGTTATGGAAATATTCATGTCCAATCACGGACTCAATCGACATATAATTTTGATCCGTCGCTGTTTCAGGACTAGCAAACACCAGTTTAGAGTTAAATACATTTAAGCCTTTGTTTTCCATCGCCCCCATATTAAAATCATCAACTGCTACAATCATATAAATATCAAGATCATACTCCAGACCGAAACGTTCTTCATCCCAAGCCATTGCACGTTTTAAAGACCCCATTGCATAATCACATTTATCAATATTATGCGCTTCGGTATAAATCTCTAGGGTAATCTCACGACCTGATTGGGTAGTAAAAGTATCGCTAATATGCTCTAAATTACCTGCTACTAGCGCAAATAAATACGAAGGCTTCGCAAACGGATCTTGCCATTGTGCAAAATGTTTACCATCTTCTAAATCGCCTTTCTCAATTAGATTGCCATTGGATAATAAAACAGGATACTTTTCTTTATCCGCACGAATCAGGGTTGAATAAACAGCCATGACATCAGGACGATCCTGATAATAAGTTATGCGACGAAAACCCTGTGCCTCACATTGCGTACAAAAATTACCACTGGATTTATACAAACCATCTAAGGCCGTGTTTTTCTGTGGATAAATACGTGTGATAATTTCTAAGCTAAAATGCTCAGGAGTATCATTAATGGTTAAACTTTTATCATCCAGCACATAAGCAGATTCTGGCAATAATTCCTTATTGAGTTTAATCCCCTCAAGCTCCAACTCCTCGCCATGTAATTGTAAATTATGCGCCTCCTTAGCCTCTGGATTGTATTGATACTGCACCACAGAAGTGACAAGCGTTGACTCCTCATCAAGATCAAAGGTTAAATCAATACTTTCTACACGATAAGTAGGAACGGTGTAATCTTTTAGGTAAATTGTTTTTGCTTCGGTATTTTTCATAAATCATTATTTTTTAATGGGATTAATTAGAGATACTCTAAAGAAGTTTTTTATTCGCGCTGATTCTATCGCTTCTCACTCCCCCTTGTCTAAAAAATACAGTATCTTGGTCTCAAATTCTTCAATGCACTGAAGAAACGCTTAACCTTTCAGGTTTTCCTAGAATTGTTGTAAAAATAATAAAAAAACAGATTTACTTTGTCATTTGGGTTTTGCATGTGCTAACTTAAAATATGTGAACAATGGGAGTCGTAGTACTTAATGTTTGGACGCATGGCAAAAGAGCAACGTTAACTTCTGACCATCAACCAGTGGAAGTGCATATTAAAGCATGTGAAAAAGGAAGTGCTAGAAACTGTATAGAAGTTGGATTTATCTATGAAGTAGGTGATTTGGCAAAAAAAGACACAAAAAAAGCCATTGAGTTTTACAATAAAGCATGCAGTTTAAATTTTGCTATTAGGATGTACCAACACAGCTATTTTATATATAAAAAGTCAAATCCCGAACTCAGGTTAATCAGGTTAAATAATTTCCTGCTAAAAGGAGTGAAAGCTTCAGCTTTGTCGTTATCAAGATGAAATTTAATAAGTGAACGTCTATAGACCAAGTTTATACCGTAATGCAACAACGATAAGCAATAAAGGCAAGTGAAGAAAATGAAGAAACTCCCAATTGGTATTCAAACATTTGAAAAAATAGCAACAGGCAACTATGTTTATGTCGATAAAACAGCCATTGCCTTACAACTAATTGAAAATGGAGAATATTACTTCCTCTCTCGCCCACGTCGCTTTGGTAAGTCTTTGTTTCTTGATACCTTGCAAGATATTTTTCAAGGAAGAAAAGAGCTATTCAAAGGGCTAGCAATCCATGATCAATGGGACTGGAAAAGCACTTGTCCCGTTATAAAAATCAGCTTTGGTGCAGGAGTACATGAGGGAGATAATGCACGAGATGCTTTAGATCGCACCATGATTAGTATTCTAAAACATAATCAAAAACGTCTAAAACTTCGCTGCGAAAATATCACCGATGCGAAAGAGTGTTTTACGGAGTTAATCGAAGCGGCTTATGACAAATATGGCAAAGTAGTCATTCTCGTTGATGAATACGATAAACCGATTTTGGATAATATTAGCGATAAAGACACCGCCAGAATGATGCGTGATCGCCTAAAAAATATTTATTCAGTGATTAAAGACAGTGACCGTTATATCAAGTTTGTCTTTATTACGGGTGTAAGTAAATTCAGTAAAGTGAATCTATTCAGTGGCTTAAATAATCTCAATGATATTACGCTTGATCCGCGCTATGCAACCATCTGTGGCTATACCCACCATGACTTAGAAACCACCTTTAAGCAATATTTACAAAGGGTTGATATGGAGGAACTTAAAGATTGGTATAACGGCTATTATTATTTAGGTGACAAGGTTTATAACCCGTTTGATATTTTACTCTTTATTGATAAAGGCGCAGATTATTTTGAAAACTACTGGTGGAGTACGGGTAATCCTAGTTTTCTCTTGAAATTGTTGCAAGAAAAAACGTGGCATATCCCAGAAATAGAAAATTACACAGCCTCTGCTGCCACGCTAGATGCCTTTGATGTTGATCATATTGATTTAATCGCTTTACTGTGGCAAACAGGTTATCTCACTATTAAGGAAAAACGTCGTACATCGTTTGGTTCAAACTATCTACTTACTGTTCCTAACCGTGAAATTCAAACCTCACTCAATGTCCTTTTTATTACTTATCTCACCAAGCAAACCCATGAAACCTTACAATTTCAGCAAGGTTTACATGATTGTTTAAAGGCAGGTGACTTAAAAGGACTAGAAGCATCCATCAAACGACTCTTTTCATCTATCCCTTATAATAATTTCACCAATAATAAGCTACAAAATTACGAAGGCTATTATGCCAGCGTTATGTATGCCTACCTTGCCAGTCTCGGCTTTGAACTCATTGCAGAAGACACCACTAACCATAACCGTATTGATCTAACCTTAAAACTGGATAATAAAATTTACATCTTTGAAATAAAAGCAGTCGATAAAGCAACAGGAAAGGCACTGGAACAAATTGAAGCGCGAGAATACTTCCTTAAATATCAAGGAGATAAAACCGTGTATGCCGTTGGTATAGAGTTTTGCAAACAACAACGGAATATTCGCCTGTTTGAATGGAAACAGTATTAGGTGTTTTATTCATATTATCGAGTTTTTCAGAATAAAAAGAGTGAAAGTTGCAGCTTTTCAGTGAAACGCACTGTTTTATAAGACAGCAATTAGTATAAACGGCATCAGCATGCAAAAAGATAAATCTTTCACTCCTACGCTAGTGAGGCTGTGAAAGTATTTTGAAATTTGAAAATGAGATAAATTATCTATATAGGAAGCTTCGTTCGTCTAAGTAAAACATAAACTGCTCCTGTGCCACCATCTTTAGGTTGTGCGGAATGAAAAGCAAGTACGCGTGGATGTTGCTTTAACCAATGATTAGTTTGTCGTTTAATAACAGCGTCCCTATTAGCTGAACGGTGACCTTTACCGTGTATAATGATGACGCAACTGCCTTCAACTTGAAGTGCAATTTCTAAAAAATGCAGTAAGAGCTTTTTAGCTTGTCTAACATTCAATCCATGCAAATCAAGTTCATCAATAATGATATACTGCCCTCTACGTAACTTTTTAAACACGCTTTTCTGTATGCCTGCAGGACAGTAGCTAAGTTTATCTAAAGGATTGATACTTTCTACTTCAGCTTGATCAGATAAAGTATCAACAATAGACAGTTGTTCTAAAGTATGTTGCTGTTTTTTGGGGACGACTATTTTTTTGACAGGGTGAATAACTTTATCATGTGCAAGTGGTTTTATATCTTTAACCGCTTCTCTAAATAGCTGCAAATCATCTTCATGCTCAGAAAGTGGTGCGTTATTAGATTGTTTTTTTTGCATCATTTGGTCACTCTAAATGCTTGTGAATGAACGGATGTAGAGTGAACTATATTTCCCCTATGGGGAGTATATAAAAATAATGAGCAAAGAGTCTAATGAATATCTTATTAAGTAATGATGATGGTTTTGCAGCAAAGGGCTTAAATGCGTTATATCAGCGTTTGAGTGAACAATTTGAGGTGATGGTGGTTGCCCCTGATAGGGATAAAAGTGGCGCAAGTCATTCATTAACGCTTGAGTCACCTTTGCGCTTAACTTGGCGAGATGAGCATTTTTATAGTGTCAATGGTACTCCAACAGATTGTGTTCATCTTGCATTAACAGGTTTATACGATAATCCGCCCAATTTAGTCATATCGGGGATTAATGCAGGTGCTAATATGGGGGATGATGTTATTTATTCAGGGACTGTGGCAGCCGCAATGGAAGGACGGCATCTTGGCTTGCCAGCGATTGCTGTCTCTATTGCATCTTTTGAACCACACTATTTTTCCACAGCGGTTGAAGCAATAGTTGTATTATTGAGACATATGTATTATTTTTGCAAAGAAACGGCGACTATACTGAATATTAATGTGCCTGATATTGCGTGGAATGAGATTAAGGGTTTTCAAGTGACCCGTTTAGGAAAGCGACATCAGGCTGAACCCGTAGTAAAAAGTAAAGACCCTCGCGGAAAGACCATTTATTGGGTAGGACCACCTGGTAAAAAACAAGATGCAGGTGAAGGAACAGATTTTCATGCAGTTGAACAAGGGTATATTTCAGTGACACCGTTACAAATAGATCTTACCCATTATAAAGCAATCAATGCAACGAAAAAGTGGCTAAAGAGTATTGATGAGTAATTATACAAAATGCGGAAATTAGATGTAAAAGGTATTGGGATGACATCTCAACGTACACGGGATCGCCTCATTAGTAGAATAGAACGTTTGGGGATAAAGAATAAAGAAGTACTGCGTGTGATGGGGTTAGTGCCACGGCATTTATTTGTAGATTCCGCGTTAGCAAGTCGCTCTTATGAAAATACCGCCTTACCGATAGGTTATGGGCAAACAATTTCGCAACCCTATATTGTTGCTCGAATGACAGAGTTGTTGCTAGATAGCAACAATCCACTAGATAATATTTTAGAAGTAGGCACAGGGTCTGGTTATCAAGCAGCAGTTTTAGGCGGATTAGTAAAAAATTTACAGACTGTAGAACGTATCTTGCCACTGCATCGAAAAGCACGTTGTTTATTGTATGAATTGGGCTATCGGAATATTTATCCCCACCATGCAGATGGCACATGGGGGTGGCAAAAAACAGCACCTTATGATGGGATTATAGTAACAGCAGCACCGACTGAAATACCTAATGCTTTGATACAACAACTAAAAATAGGAGGTCGAATGATCATCCCTGTGGGTAAAAATAATAGCGAACAAATATTGCAGCTTGTGATTAGAGTATCGGAAAATGAGCATACGGTTGAAAACCATGAAGCAGTGGTTTTTGTACCTTTTTTACAACAAACACACAAA
>WGBH01000361.1 GCA_015494435.1 Thiotrichaceae bacterium
CTAATACATACATTAAATGCACTGGGTTAGCTGCAATTTCTGAAGAATCAAAATTAAAGACTTTCGACAGAATTTTAAAAGCAAAGCGGGTAGACAAGCCATCCATACCTTCATTAACACCCGCAACATCACGGTATTCTTGATAGGTTTTAGCCTTTGGATCGACGTCTTTAAGATTTTCGCCGTTATAAACACGCATTTTTGAGAATATATTGGAATTTTCAGGCTCTTTAAGGCGTGATAAAACACTCAATTGGGCTAACATTTTTAAAGTATCAGGTGCACAAGGTGCATTGCCTAAGGAGCTATTGGCAATTAATTTTTTATAAATATTGATTTCTTCATTAACGCGTAAGCAATAAGGCACTTTAACAATAGAAATACGATCAATAAAAGCTTCATTGTTTTTGTCATTCTTAAAGGTTTGCCATTCAGATTCATTAGAATGGGCTAGAATTGTGCCATCAAAAGGAATCGCACCAATACTTTCAGTGCCATTATAATTACCTTCTTGAGTAGCAGTTAGTAAGGGATGCAATACTTTTATAGGGGCCTTGAACATCTCTACAAATTCCAATAAACCTTGGTTTGATAAGCATAGACCGCCTGAGTAGCTATAAGCATCGGTATCATTTTGTGGGAAATCTTCTAATTTACGAATATCTACCTTACCCACTAATGCTGAAATATCCTGATTATTTTCATCACCAGGCTCGGTTTTGGAGATAGCAATTTGACTCAATTGTGAAGGATAACGTTTAACCACCCGAAATTGAGAAATATCACCGCCAAATTCATTTAACCGTTTGACGGCCCAAGGGGACATAATAGATTTTAGATAACGACTGTCAATTCCATAATCTTCTTCAAGGATTTTACCATCTTCAGTATAATCAAATAATCCCAAAGGAGATTCATTAATGGGAGAGCCTTTAATAGAATAAATCGGTGTTTTTTCCATGATGCTTTTCAAGGTTTCTGCTAGTGAAGACTTACCCCCGCCAACAGGACCTAATAAATAAAGCACCTGTTTGCTTTCTTCTAGTCCTTGAGCCGCATGACGGTAGAAAGAAACAATTTGTTCAATACACTCTTCCATGCCGTAAAAATCCTTAAAAGCAGGGTAAGTTTTTATCATTTTATTGGAAAAAATGCGGCTTAAAGTAGCATCTTTTGAAGTGTCAACGAGTGTAGGTTCCCCAATCGCGGCTAACATGCGTTCTGTTGCTGTTGCATAAACAGAGGGATCTTGACGACATAAATCCAGATATTCCTTTAATGAAAATTCTTCTTCTTGATGTGACTCGTAGCGGTTTTGATAATGATTGAATATACTCATATTTTATCCATTTGATATGATTTTCTTATGAAGTCCTATAATAGGAGAATACCGATATTTTGACCACATAGATATAAAAAAGATCAATATATTAATAAATTTTTTCTTATTTGCTTTTGTTTTATTTGGTAATTTCTCAAATGAGGTATATTACTTGCACAATTATAGGTTGTGCAAATAATAATCATTAAAGGCTGATACAGCCTAACTGGTATTAGATTCAGAGGTATTTAAACCCCTTTTATGTTCTAATATTCGCTTTCTAACACTGAGCTTTACTTATGTTACGAATCGGTCAAAAAAATGTATTACGCATTGTTAAGCGACTTCCTCAAGGTATTTATTTAGATGCTGGACAACAAGGAGAAATATTATTACCTAATCGTTATATCAGTGATGAACTTAACGTTGATGATGTGCTAGAGGTCTTTATTTATCTGGATTCAGAAGACCGCTTAATTGCAACAACAGAAACGCCTTATGCAATGGTAGATGAATGTGCTTATCTTGAAGTGATTGCGGTTAATAAAGTCGGTGCTTTTTTAGATTGGGGTTTGCAAAAAGATTTATTAGTTCCACATCGTGAACAAAGGCATCCGTTTAAAGTCGGTGAATCGCATGTGGTTTATCTTTATTTGGATGAGCACAGTAATCGTATTGCTGCAACGAGTTATTTGCATCATTATTTAGAGGAAACTTCTTTTTATTTTAAGGAAAATCAAATCGTTGATTTACTTATTTGTAGTCAATCAGAGCTTGCTTATAAAGCCGTTATTAACCAAACACATTTAGGATTATTATATAATAATGAAGTTTTTCAGCCATTATCATTAGGGCAGAAACTAAAAGGTTATATCAAAAAAATAAGACCCGATAAAAAAATTGATCTGTGTTTGCAATTGCCAAGAAGAGGAAAAAAAGATCAAGCTTTAGAAGTGGTTAAAAAGTCTATAGTAGCTCACTTGATTGCTAACCACGGGCATTCTACACTCTCTGATAAAAGTAACCCTGATGAAATTTATGCAGTTTTTCATGTCAGTAAAAAGGTATTTAAACGTGCCTTAAGTAGTCTTTATAAAGAACGTGTTATATTCATTGAAAAGGGGAAAGTGAGTCTGGTAGGAGTTAAAGGTTGTGGTAAAGAAAAGTATTCAGAAATGGCTAGAAACAATTGTTATTAAACATAATTTTTGTCCTTTTGCAAAAAAAGAGCAGCTTCGAGATAGTATTCGTTATTACGTCAATGACTCAAGTAATACTAAAGAAACATTGCATAATTTAATGGATGAGTTTATTTTTCTTGATCGACAGCTAGAGATTGAAACCACTTTATTTATCCTTCCTCAAGGTTTTGAGGATTTTGATGATTTTCTTGATTTAGTAGAAATAGCCAATGCTTTGCTTGAAGAGCAACATTATTTAGGTATTTACCAACTTGCAAGTTTTCATCCAGATTATTGTTTTCATGGCTCCGATAATAAAGACCCTGCAAATTATACTAATCGTTCTCCCTATCCTATTTTACATCTCATTCGTGAAAGTGCTCTTGAACAAGCCATTGCAAGCCATCCTGACCCTGAAGGCATTCCTGAACGCAATATCGCCTATGCGCGCGAACTTGGATTGGAAACTTTACAAGCAGAGTTGGAATTAACTAAATTTCATCTTGATTAAAACGTTTTAGTTCGCTGGACGGGTTTTGTAAACCCGTCCACACGTTTAGCTTAAACGTGATGTTAGACGCATTGTACGCTCTGATTATTTTTAAAAAAATAACATAAATCATTGAATCTTAACAAATTAACATGCCAATAGAAATCTAGAGTTAAAAACTGGAGCATCGAGTTATAATTCCAGAAATAAACTAGCAGGGTCTTCAAGTAATTCTTTAATCTTGACTAAAAAACTTACCGCTGTTTTACCATCAATTAAACGATGGTCATAAGAGAGGGCAAGGTACATCATTGGTCTAATCACTACTTCTCCTTTCAATGCGACAGGGCGGTCTTCTATTTTATGCATTCCAAGAATGGCACTTTGAGGTGGATTGATAATCGGTGTCGATAGCATAGAGCCAAAGACACCGCCATTAGTAATGGAGAATGTTCCACCAGTGAGTTCATCAAGTTCTAACTGATTATGACGCGCACGATGGGCATAATCATGAATGTTTTTTTCTATTTCTGCATGTCCGAGTGTATTGGTATCGCGTATAATCGGCACTACCAAACCGCGCTCTGTTGACACCGCAACGCCTATATCGTATTTACCTTGATAAACAATATCTTGACCGTCGATGTGCGCATTGACTTCTGGATAGCGTTTTAACGCTTCGGTAGCAGCCTTAACAAAAAAGGACATAAAGCCTAATTTTATACCATGTACCTGCTCAAAGCGTTCTCGATAATTTTTTCGCAAACGAATAATTTCGCTGAGATCCACTTCATTAAAAGTCGTCAGTATCGCCGCTGTTTGTTGCGCCTCTACGAGTCGTTCAGCAATTCTTGCACGTAAACGTGTCATTGGCACGCGCCGTTCTAATGGATTGTCATGAATAGCTTCGTTAGTTATTGGTGTTTTCACGTCTTCTTCTGTATCTTGTGGCACTATGGGTAACTCATTAACGGTTTGTATTGGATTTATGGTTTCAATTTCAGGATGACTATCTGCGTTATTGTTTGTTTCTATATCATTTATCTTGTTTTGGTTTTCTGCTGTAGTCGCTTCCATTTGAGACGGTGCTATTGTTTGAGGCTCTTTCAATGGTTCTTTTGTTAATGGTTCTTTTTCTACTCTTATGGGAGACTTTTCTTCTTTGTCTATAGCTTGTTGATGTGCTGTCTCATCGTGATTAGCGTGTTGTAAATGTTGTGCTATATCCTGTTTAAGAATTTTTCCATTTTTTCCTGAGCCATGAACATCTAAGGCATCTATTTCATTTTCAGCCATCGCTTTTCTAACCGATGGACTACCAAAAAGGCTAATAATAGGTTTTTTTTCAGGTGTTATTTCATCAAGGATAGACGGCTTTTCATCGCTTTCAATATAGTGATTATTTTCACTTTGATTTTGTTCTGGTTCTGGTTCAATAAAGGTATCATCCTGTTGAGCTTCAGGGACATCTTCTTGTAGCTGTTCTAATTCTTGTAGTATTTCTTGTCGAATTTTTATTGGGGAGCTGTTTTGTTTTTCCTGTTCAGTAAAGTTTGCTACGGACTGATTATCTTCTTCCGTTTGTTGCTCATGAATTGGATCTTGTGTGTTTACGTCTATCACTCCTTGTTCTTTTAATTTAGCTTCGGTTTCAATAAGACCAATGACATCACCTGAAGTAACAACCGCATCCTGTGGTTGAATAATTTCACTAAGAATGCCCGTTGCAGGAGCCGTGACTTCAAGAATAATTTTATCTGTTTCCAGTTCTAATAAGACATCTTCTTTTTTAACTTTGTCCCCTACCTTTTTAATCCAAATGGCAATGGTGGCATCATTAACAGATTCTGGTAATAGAGGGACACGTATTTTGCTAGACATTATTTTTTATACTCTTCCTTGATAAATCATTACATTCTTTTTTCTAAATGTTTTATACCATTGCGGGAAGCTTTAAAGCTTTTCTAATTAAAGCCGTTTGCTGTTGATGATGAACACGGATAGAACCCACAGCAGGCGCAGCAGCGGCAGGACGTGTGACACAAGACACATCAATAAAACGAGCATAAGAGTGAAAGCGATGCTTCATATTATCCCATGCGCCTTGATTTTTCGGTTCTTCTTGGCACCACACAAGCTCCTTAATTGCGTCATACTGCTTTAATACATTTTTTAAATCATAGTCAGGGAAGGGGTAAAGTTGTTCTAATCGAATAATGGCTATCTGTTTAAGATTATATTCTTGATAGGTTGCCACTAAATCATAATAAACTTTTCCACTGCAAAGAATAACGCGGGTTATCTGCTTTTTTTCATGAGATGATAATTGCGGATCATCTATCACGGTTTGAAAATGCCCTTGGGCTAATTCTGAAAAATCATTCACTGCTTGGGGATGTCTTAATAAACTTTTAGGGGTGAGTACAATTAATGGGCGACGATAGGGGCGTATCATTTGACGGCGTAACATATGAAAGGTTTGTGCAGGTGTAGAAGGAATACAAACTTGAATATTATGTTGTGCGCAAAGTTGCAAATAACGCTCTAAACGTGCAGAGGAATGTTCAGCGCCCATGCCTTCATAACCGTGGGGCAAAAATAGGGTTAAACCGCATAAACGTGACCATTTTTGTTCACCTGAGGTAATAAATTGATCAATAACAACTTGCGCTCCATTCGCAAAATCACCAAATTGTGCTTCCCAAATAGTGAGGCTAGTCGGGGCAGAAGTGGCATAACCGTATTCAAAGGCGAGCACTGCTTCTTCTGATAATAAAGAATCAATCACGGTAAAATTACCCTGTTTTTCAGCAATATGCTTTAATGGTATCCAAGTTTGACGACGCTCTTGATGATGAAAAACGGCGTGTCGATGTGAAAACGTCCCTCGTCCACTGTCTTGTCCACTCAATCGAATATCAAAACCTTCACTTAATAAACTAGCATACGCCATATTTTCAGCAAATCCCCAGTCTACAGGACGTTCGCCCCTTGCCATTTGTTGGCGTTTATTGAGTAATTTGATCACCTGTTGATGCACGACAAAATCATCGGGGAATTGTTGACATTTTATTGCTAATTGGCGTAGTTGATTCGGATCAAAACGAGTATCTACTTTTACATCCCATTGTCTATCCTTGTATTCATTCCAACTGACTTTAAAAATTTCTGGAATACTGCTGTAATCTAGTGTATCGACCACTGCTTTGCCTGAGGAAATTTTCTTTTTATAAGTCTGTATTGCCTGTTTCGCTTCATCTTTAGTGATTATATTGTCTTTGATTAGTTGCTTGCCATAATTTTCACGTACACCCATTTTATTGCGAATCGCCTTATACATGATAGGCTGGGTGACAGAGGGTTCATCTGCCTCATTATGCCCATGTTTTCGATAACATAAGAGATCAATGACAATATCTTTACGAAAACGTAGACGATAATCCAATGAAATTTGTGCCGCAAAGATAACCGCCTCTGGATCATCTCCATTCACATGCAAAATAGGTGCATTTACCATTTTTGCCACATCGGTTGGGTAGTAAGAGCTGCGACTATCTAAATCGGTACTGGTGGTAAAACCAATTTGATTATTAATCACAATATGCACGGTACCATGAATATGATAGCCGCGCGTTTGCGACATATTTAGCGTTTCCATGACAACACCTTGCCCTGCAAAGGCGGCATCACCGTGAATAACAACTGCAACGACTTGTCCCCCTTGATCTGTACGACGATCTTTACGAGCGCGTACCACCCCTGCGACCACAGGACTGACAATTTCTAAATGAGAAGGATTAAAGACCAATGATAGATGCATTGCATCTTCAATTGTCTGAATACTACAGGCATAACCTTTATGGTATTTTACATCCCCCATGTAATAAGGGTCACTTGGAATGCCTTCAAACTCTTTAAACAGCTCATCTGTTGATTTCCCCATAATATTAATCAATACATTGAGCCGACCGCGATGCGCCATACCTAAAATAATTTCACGAATTTTTTGACCACCTGCATGATGTACAATCTCATGCAGTAAAGGAATTAAGCTATCACCGCCTTCCAGTGAAAACCGCTTTTGACCCGTGTATTTTGTATGTAGATAACGCTCTAATGTTTCTGCCGCCACCAATTGTTGATACAACGCTTTTTTACGCTCAACGCTAATCTCTGATCTGGATTCACAGCGTTCTAAACGCGATTGAATCCATTGCTTCTCCTCCATATCCATAATATGCATATATTCGACACCAATACTGCCCGTATAGGTATTACGCAAAGCACGATAGATGTTATGAATGGTCGGTTTATCACATAAATGAAACGTACCTAGATTAAATTCACGTTCAGGGTCTACTTTATCTAAGCCATAATATTGTAAACTTAGCGCCTCTAATCCCGTTGTAATTTTACTATCCGACAATGGATTAGTATTAGCAATTAAATGTCCAATGGTACGATAAGCATCAATCAGTTGTAACACATAGACTTGTTGCCGTTCTATTTCCAATAAACTTTCAGTAACACTCGCATCAACACGATCGCTACAAGCGTTAGCATGCAATTGACGGCGATGAAACTGTTGTCGCATATAAGAATGTGTATTGCCATTTTGGAATTCTATTGGCACAGGGAAAGTAGAAAAATATTGTCGCCAACTCGCCGTGACAGAGTCTGGGTCTTCTAAATAAGCTTCAAATAACAGCTCCAAATAAATAGCATTTTCCCCTTCTAGCAATGACTCAGAGAAATGGCGCACAGCCGCCTCTCCTGATAAAGCGTTGCCAGTGTTTATATCCTTCATATTCTTTATATCCTAATAGAAATATTATTTTTAGCTGAATCCGTAAGGCTGAAGTATACCCCCCAAACTACCTATTAGGAAAATGTGTATT
>WGBH01000362.1 GCA_015494435.1 Thiotrichaceae bacterium
ATTCATATCACTAAAAGTAATTATGCCTGTCATAGCGTATTTACTTTTATATTTTAACCCGGCACCATTCTCTGTCTTTCCAACGAACTGATAATTTATTGGAACTGCAATTAGCGAAGTTGATACTTCTACCCCAAATTCTAAAGTTCTACCCGAAACTGTTTTACCGTCTTTGGTTTTTAACATAATACCAGTACAGGCATCTGCTGTACCTCCTGCAAATAGCATTATTGCCATTGCTATAATCATTGTTTTAATACTTTTTGTTTTCATTGCTATTTTCCTTTATTCAGTTTCTGTTTTAAGTTAATGCCTGTCATTTAAATTATTGCCAACGGTTTGGCATCGAGTAGGCAAAGGGACTTTCACCCTAAGCCTCTCACAGAACCGTACGTGATAGTCTCCCATCATACGGCTCTTGCTATACAAAAATACGTGTGTTAATAGACAAATCCAAACTGCCAATGGTAAAATAATGTAGGATACTGTTTTTGCACCCTCGCTAACCATTTGTAAGCTCTTTTTATACTTGTCTTATAACGTTTATACCGTTTTCGTGCCCATCTGGTCAATCGCTTGTTTAATAGTCGAAAAACTCGATGTAGTGACGACATCCTAAATTTACCGTAGTAGTTTATCCAACCTCGAATCATAGGATTCAACTTTTGTGCTATTCCAACTACACTTTTGAATGTCATCCTTTCAACTTGCAATTCGCCTAATTTATCTGCTATTCGTTTGCTAGAACTTATACTAATAGCACAGTCAAACCCTAAAAATAATTTCTTATTTTTTCTTGATTTGGTTGTTCGCGGTTGAAATGAATATCCCAAAAAGTCAAACTTGACATTCGGGTATTTTTCCCTCCTACGATAATCCTTGCAATAAACAATTTTTGTTTTCGTTGGATGTAACTCCAAGTCAATATCATTCATGCGATTATTGATTAGCTTTAATATTTGCTCTGCATGCTCCTTACTTTTACAATGAACTATTACATCATCGGCATATCTTGCGTAGTTTACTGTTTTGTCCAATTGCTCTAACCATTTATCAAATCCATAATGCAAATACAGATTTGCCAAAAGGGGACTGATTACTCCGCCTTGCGGTGTACCTTTACCCTCTTTTGTGATTAGCTCACCAGACTTTGTAAGTACCGGGGCTGCAAGCCATCGCTTAATGTAGAGTTGCACCCATTTTTCAGGCACATGTTTTTCTACGGCTAACATTAGTTTGCTATGGCTTATATTGTCAAAGAACCCTTTGATATCCAAATCTATTACCCAGTCTGTTTTCCTACAATTCTCTCGTACCTTTGTTAGTGCTTGATGTGCACTCTTATTAGGTCGATAACCATAAGAATTAGAACTGAATATTTTCTCAAATCTTGGTTCAATGTACATTTTTATAGCCTGCTGTGCCACCCGGTCACTTATGGTAGGTATTCCCAATTTCCTGACTTTCCCGTCTTTCTTTGGTATTTCTACTTCTTTAACCGGTGGCGGGAAATAGCTCCCTGATGCCATTCGATTCCAAAGTTTGTACAGGTGTTTTCTTCTGTTTGCATCATATTCTTTCATGCTTACTTTATCTACTCCAGCACTCCCTTTATTGGCTCGCACTTTCTTATAAGCCTCCAATATCATTGTATGGCTTATCGGTATTGATTTTGTTTCATTCCATAAAGTCATCCTCATTATTTGAGTTGTTTTAATGTTATGTTACTGTATAACCTAAGCCCTTCGCTCCATTTTCATTACAAAAACTTCATCACTAATACGGCTTAGTCTGCCCCTGAATATTGCATCGGTATTCTGCCTCTAAGTTGAGCTTATCGCGCATTTCCCTTTGACTGCAAGCGAATCCTTCGGCGGTAGCTTTATTGCTGTCTAACATCAATATGCAGGTTCCCAAGTTCCGTAAATAAGCCTAAATAAAGTTCATGCCTCCTGAATGCCGCCAGCCTTGTGGAAAGTAAAATAGGTATCTTCCACAATTGATGTAAAATAATTTCATCACTTTTCACTCCGCCGCATACTTCGTAGCTTTTGACTGGATGTTCGCAACGTCTCGACACCTCATCAGAGGTTCATTTTCATTCATCTCCTTTATTCTTACCTGACAATCTCTCGGATTGCCTTTTCCTAAACGCTCAGCACCACGCCTCTTTAACGCAGCACCTTTAGGTGGTTTAGTGCCATTGCCTATACAACGACACTGATAGACCTACTATCATCTTATTTACAGCATTCAACCATTTTATTGCCGTGGTTGATTCTTGGCACACTAAGCGTAGTGCGGGTTTTAAAAGTACTTCACTTTCAATTTACACCGAATTATATTTATAGTTAAATCATTCATATTAAGCACTTAAGCCCGCATTACGCTTATACATTGTTACCACCAGTATCTATTTTTTTTAAGGAACAACAATTCTCCAATATTTTTAAATAATTTATAGGTACTTCTTGATATTTTTGGGTAATTTACCAGTCCATTTCTTTAGTACATCCCCGTTTTTATTAATTAAAATATATGTTGGAAAAACATTAACACCAAAAACTCTTGTAATTGAACCATTTTTATCCATTAAGCTTACCCAAGTAATTTTATCTTTTTGTTTTTTAGAACTATTTAGCCACATTTCATAATCGCTTTCATTCCATATTGTCAAAATATTTAATTGATCATTTAGTTCATTATTGAGCTTTACTAACTTATCAATATCAACAATACAAGGACGGCATCCACTAAAAGAGAAATCAATTAGTAGATTTTTATCGCCTTTCATCTCAAATTTCTGTTCTTCATTCAGCTTGTTAATCCCTGTTAAATGAGTAAAATGTTTATTTTTAGAGTCATAACCTACACTCTCTAATTCTTTTAGATATTTATTTAAAATTTCAGATGCCCAAAAACTTTTCAATTGGTCAGGCATATTGTTT
>WGBH01000363.1 GCA_015494435.1 Thiotrichaceae bacterium
GCGTCAGATGTGTATAAGAGACAGATTATAGCGGTTAATTAACCCTAAAAGATAAAGTCATTGCAAGGAGCTTGATTAACTAACGAATCAACAACGAAGCAATTTTTTAATTATCAGTAATCTTAGAAATTAATGTACAGGGATGCTAATCTGTTAAAATAACCCACCTTTATTGTGCTAACTTTAAAAAATGGTTTACACTCACTAAACCTATTTCCAACCATTAAGAAACCTGCACAAAATAAAGGCAGTTCAAACAATGCGTATCCCTCGTTTTTATATTCAACAAACCCTAAAGCTGGGTTTAGAAATTAACTTGCCCAATGCAATTCATCGCCATGCTATTCAAGTTTTACGCCTCAAGACAGAACAAAATTTGATTTTCTTTAATGGTGAGGGTGGAGAATATCTAGCCAGATTAAGTTTAATTAAAAAACGCCAATCAAAAGCAATCATTGTCTCCTTTAATGCGGTTGATCGAGAATCTCCTCTTGATATCACCTTAGCAATTGCAATGATCAAACAAGATAAAATGGATTTTGCGATCCAAAAAGCAGTGGAAATGGGGGTTAAAAAAATACAGCCACTGTATACGAAGCGTAGTGTCATTAAGCTTAAAGCCAATCGCTTAGAAAAAAAATTAGCACATTGGAACGGTATTATCACCGCAGCTTGCGAACAATCAGGACGCACTTCAAGACCCCCAATATACCCTCCCACCACACTTAATTTATGGCTACAAACACCTTGTATTGCACTACGACTTGCAATGTTACCTGAACAGTCCCCTTCTATTGCGCATTTAATTCCACCAGAAAAACAAAAAATAGCGCTTATTGTCGGCCCAGAAGGTGGTTTTACTGATTCAGAAGTGGATTTACTCTTATCCTCTCACAGCAAAGGAATACAAATGGGGCCACGTATTTTACGAGCAGAAACCGCTGTTATTGCAGGGCTTGCCTTATGTCAGCAACAATGGGGAGATTGTTAATATCTTCTGGCCTGTCAGTATTATTATAAATAAGCTTTCTATTGCCATTAATATTACTTCACGAACTATTCTTTAAATGCAGACTCAATAGTTTCAGTACTAGGAAGTACTCCTCAGCTAGTAATCTCTAAAAATAAAATAGCAAGATGGAAATGGACTATGCTGTTCTTTGGTGGGAATACATCGGTCTCTCATTGCCCTATAAAACAATGTTTTATAGGGTGATTGTTTTATCTAATCGCCTTTTTCATTAACGATAAACTTCCAATTTTTTCACTGAAGAGATAGCAATAGGTGTGGTTGCAATACCTCCTTGTAAAGTCTGTTTAACAATAAATTCCTCACCTTCAATGGTACTTAACAATCCCTCTAAAACATGACCATTATTTCTTAATAAACGCACTCTATAACCAATCGCACCATTAGCCCGCTGAACACTTATCAACTGAAATTTAGGTGCATGATAAGTCTGTTCTCGTCTTTTTTGTTGCCTTTCAAGTGCTGCTATCACTTTTTCACTTAATAAATCCTGATCCGTTAGTAACACCTCCTCCTCGTCTTCATATTCTTCTTCCTCATCGAGTACTACTATCTTTGTATTATCAAGCAATAAACCTGCCTTAGATGCAAGAGTGATAATCGTTTGATCCAATGGTCTTCCTACCGAGATAATCACCATAACCGTTGCAATCACACCAACAGAAATGACAGTAATATTCGTTGTAATTGCAGCCGCCCAATTCATTTTATTCAATATTTTATAAACAAATGTAAAAATAATAAAAGGAATAAAATAGGTCAAAACGAGGGTGATTGTTTGATCGAATCCAATAAAATTCAATCCTACAAGTACCACAATAGACAGTAGCAAACTCACCGACCATGCCATTAAAACCCATACTGTATCAGCTTTTTTTGCTCCCATTAATGTTGCAAAAAAACTAGTAATCCAAAGTGTTATTAAAAACGCTAGAATAGAAAAAGGAATCTCAAATATTTCCATAATATAACCCTATTTATCATTTTTTTTATATTTATAAAGAAGATATCTCTGTACACGACATTTTCTCAATTCATATCTAAGCTATTGATTTTCAATTTATTAATATTTCTAATAATAGGAATAATCAATAACTTAGAGTCGTTTAAAATTTTTATCGTGTACAAAAAGAATATACACACTCTTAAATGAGAGTAAATAATAAAAGGCTCAATATCTCAACTATAAACTGATGAATGAAACCCATCCTCCTTCGAAGAGTTTATATAAAGCGACCGCACAGCTTTAGCGCCTCTAATAAAACAAACGCACTTATTTACGCTATAAGTATTAGCAATAAAACACACTAACTAATTGAAAATATTGTTAATATTAATAATGGCACACTATTTGCTAGTTTTTCTTAAAGATATACCTTAAATTTATAGGAGCTAGTGATGTCATTTCAATCGAGGTCAGATCGACTTAATATTTTTGCCTTTAATAAGGCAAATATTCGCACCCTTCATTATACGTGGTTTGCCTTTTTTATGACCTTTGTGGTCTGGCTAGGGCTAGGGCCGATGATGCCGTTTATAAAAGAAGCGTTAGCATTAACTGATCAACAAGCAAAGGTATTATTGATTCTTAATGTCGCCATGACTATTCCTGCACGCATCATTGTAGGGATGTTGGTTGATAAGCTAGGGCCTAAAATCATGTTCAGTAGTATTTTAATACTCGGTGGCTTGATCAGCATTGCCTTTGCATGGGCAGATAATTACCAAACCTTAGCCATATTACGTTTTTTATCAGGTTTTATTGGCGCAGGTTTTGTAGTCGGTATTCGCATGATCGGTGAATGGTTTCCCGCTAAACAAACAGGCATAGCACAAGGTATTTACGGTGGTTGGGGTAATTTTGGTTCCGCAGGAGCCGCTTTAACCTTACCTTTTATCGCCATGAATTTCTCAGCCGATAATGGCTGGCGCTATGCAATCACTATTGCCAGTATCGCCGCCATTTCTTATGGTACTCTGTATTATTTTTTAGTCAGTAACACCCCCAAAGGCTCTACCTATTTTAAACCTAAAAAAACAGGGGCAATGGAAGTCACTAGTGCTTCTGATTTAGTGCTGTATATGCTAATGAATATCCCACTCTTCCTTGCTTTAGCAGTACTAACATGGAAATTATCCCCTTTCAATATGAGTCTCATCGATACCATAACTACCTATGCTATTTATCTGATGCTAGCCCTTATTTACTTGATTCAAATCTGGAAAATATGGCAAGTCAATTCGCATATCCTTAAAGAAGCCGTTCCTGAAATGCAACGCTATAAATTCAAGCAAGTTGCAATATTAGACTGGGCTTACCTTGTCACTTTTGGAACAGAACTCGCCGTTGTCTCCATGCTTGCCATGTTTTATGTTGAATGGTTTGAATTACCCAAAGTAACCGCTGCCTTATTAGCAGGAATCTATCCCTTTATCAATTTATTTGCCCGTCCAGGCGGTGGTTGGATCAGTGATAAGTTCGGTCGAAAATTCACCTTAATGATCGTCTTCACAGGCATCACAACCAGCTTTCTCACCTTAGGATTTGTTAACAAAGAATGGTCTATTATCATGGTCGTCGGCATGACCATTATCGGTGGCATCTTCTCCAAAGCAGGCTCAGGCGCAGTATATGCAATGATTCCTTTAATCCAACGACGCATGACAGGGCAAATAGCAGGTATGGCAGGCGCCTTTGGCAATGTCGGCGCCGTGATATTCCTAACCACCAACTCACTGGTTAGCTACGATCAATTCTTCTTCTTTATCGGTATCGTCTCCGCCGTTGTACTCGCTCTTATTGTTATTTTCTTAGAAGAACCCAAAGGACAAATAACCGAAGTCATGCCTGATGGAAGCATTGAAATGATAGATGTAAAATAAGGCTCAACTTCTTGACTCAATTCAAGTTCTTTGGAAACAAAACAAAAGGAACGCAAGCCTAGGCTTGCGTTCCTGATTAATTTTCACAATCTCTCCTATTTGGGAATGCCGTTTGGAAATCCTATTTCCATACTACACACCTAAATAGGCTACACACCTAAATAGGAATTTGGGTGTAAGAAAAGTTAATTTTTATTTCACTACGAGGCAATGAAAGCGGCATCATCTAAATGTTGCATAATTTTATTGGCGAGTTGTTGCGTTCCCATACCTGTGGCGGCTGATATTTGAAAAACGGGTGCTGTCCAGTTTAGGCGGGTAATAATATCATTCTTGATGGTTTCTATTTCATCCCTCGGTAATAGGTCAATTTTATTAATAACTAGCCAACGTTCACGTTCTTTTAGTTCATTACTGTATTTTTCAAGTTCTTTTTCAAGAATACGAACGGATTCAACAGGGTCAGCTTGATCCATAGGGGCAATATCGACTAAATGTAACAAGAGGCTGGTGCGTGATAAGTGTTTTAGAAATTGAATCCCTAAACCTGCACCTTCTGCCGCACCTTCAATTAAGCCAGGTATATCTGCAATGACAAAACTTTGATTAACATCAATTCGTACCACGCCAAGGTTAGGATATAAGGTGGTAAAAGGATAATCTGCTACTCTAGGTTTGGCTGAGGATAAATTAGTAATTAAACTTGATTTGCCCGCATTGGGCAGACCCAACAAACCCACATCTGCTAATACTTTCATTTCTAAGCGTAAGGTGCGTAAATCGCCTTCGGAGCCAGGTTTAGATTGACGCGGGGCGCGATTAACCGAGCTTTTATAGCGCAGATTACCTAAGCCATGAAAACCACCTTGTGCGACTTTTACTTGTTGGCCATCTTGAGTTAAATCACCGATAATTTCATTGGTGCTTTCATCATAAATAAGTGTGCCAATCGGGACAGCAATAATGATATCTTCGCCTTTTTTTCCCGTCATATTACGGCTTGCACCGTTTTCACCACGTTCTGCTTCGTAAAAACGACGATGGCGGAAGTCAGATAGCGTGGTAAGGCTTTTATCGGCTTGCAGAAAAACACTGCCCCCATCGCCCCCATCGCCACCATCAGGCCCGCCAAATTCAACGTATTTTTCACGGCGAAAACTAATACAACCATTTCCACCATCACCAGCCTTTACATTAATGACCGCTTCATCAATAAATTTCATAAGGGATTAATGTCCTTCTCCACCACAAGAACCACAGCAACCACCAGATTCACTTTTCTCTGCTTTATCTGATCCACAACCGCCTGTTGCATGAACATGGCCGTGTGCAAGTTCTTCTTCTGTCGCGTCACGAATATCGAGCATTTCAACTTCAAAATATAGGGTTTCTCCTGCCAGCGGATGATTGGCATCAATTTTTATCTGATCACCATTCACCGCTGCAATGGTAATAATTTCTACACCTGCATCCGTTTGGGCTTGAAATTGTGCGCCTGCAACTAACTGCTCATCAGGAATTCCTGCAAACATTTCGCGTGAAACGTCTTGGGTTAACTCATCATTACGCTCACCATAAGCATTTTCAGGTTCAATCACTAATGAGAAGGAATCACCAATATTTTTACCTTCCAATTCTTTTTCAAATCCTGGAATCATGCCACCGACACCGTGTATAAAGCTCATTGGAGAGTCTTTGCTTGCTTTATCAATCACTTGTCCTTCTGAATTTTTTAGAGTGTAAGCAACAGATGCCACTTGATTTTTTGTAAGGCTCATAAGAGGGAACTCCCTTTGTTATTTTAAAAGTTACTAAGTTTGACATATTTAAGAGTAGACAGCTAATGGGAATTAGTTATGATATTGTGATGTTAATTCTTCATGCTAGTAATTGTCTCGAAAATCTTAGCCAGCAGTTTGCTGAGCTGGTTTCTCAACCTTTGAATAATGTATTTGCAAGCGAACAGATTGTGATACAAAACCCTTCTATGGGACATTGGTTATCTTTGCAAATGGCACAGCAATTGGGGATTAGTGCCAATTATCAGTATTTTTCTCCTGCTAATTATATGTGGTCATTGTTGCGTAAAGTAATTGATGATATTCCTCAGGAAGACCCTAGCCAACCTCATGTATTGCGTTGGCGACTGTTTGCTTTATTTCTTTGTGATGCTGCGGATTATCCTGAACTAGATCATTATCTTGTCAATGAAGCCGCCGCTTGGGAACTAGCGGATGCTTTAGCACCTGTATTGGATCAATATTTATTCTACCGTCCTGACTGGATTAGACAGTGGGAAGCGGGAAATTTTGCGGATAATGATTGGCAAGCACGTCTATGGCATAAAATAATGCGGGACGATTCGAGCCAAACCAATAAAATGCAACATTGGATAGATTTACAACAACTTTTTATACAAAATTTTCCTACTAAGCATCAAAGGCAATATCGTGGAAAATTCCCTGAGCGCGTTTCTTTTTTTGCTCTCTCTGCTTTATCCCCAAGCTATCTGCGTTTACTGAGTGAATTATCGACAAAAATTGAAGTGCATCTTTTTATTGTTAATCCCTGTCAACACGATTGGGGAAAGAGAGAAGCAAGACAATCGGCATCAGTCGAACGCACTGATTTAAAAAGCGATATGATCAAAAGCAATTCCTTATTGGATTCATGGGGTCAGCAGGGACGAGAAATAATTGATCAATTGTATCAATTGGGTGTGAAAAACAAAAATAGTTGGATTGAGCCAGCTTCAGATAGCATATTGCATTGTTTACAAAGAGATGTTCTAAAAGATCAGCAATCTAACCTTAAGCTTACTTCCCAACCATTCATTGACGAATCCATTCAATTACATGCCTGTCACACTCCAATGCGTGAAATTGAAGTCTTACATGATCAGATTTTATCAGCCTTAGAAAATTCAGATACTTTAAATCCGACTGATATTGTCGTAATGGCACCTGCTATTGAGCAGTATGCACCTTATATTGAAGCAGTTTTTTCAACCGCAGAACAAGCATTACCTTTTAGTATTGCGGATCGTACCCCTCTTGAGCAACAACCTGAGGTGGAGCTGTTTCTTAAATTGCTGGATTTACCACAACAACGTTTTAATGTCGAAGCGGTATTTGAATTACTGGAATATCCTCAAATTTGTGAGCGTTTTAATTTGGATCAAAAACAGGTATTGCAATGTCGCAATTGGGCGCAAGCAACGAATATTCGTTGGGGAGTCAGTGCCAAAATGCGTGCTAGTGCGGGCTTACCTGAGAGCTATGAACATAGCTGGAAATATGGTTTAGACCGTATGCTATTAGGTTATATGCTCTCAGGCGAGCAATTATTTGATGATTCTTTGTTATTACCTTTTAACCAAATTGAAGGCAATGATGCACAGGTCTTAGCCTCTTTTAAAGGCTTTACGGATACTGTTTTTCAATTATGGGATTGGTCATTACAGAGCTTAACAGTGGATGTCTGGATTGAGACATTACACCAGTTTATACAGAGTCTTTTTAGCGAAACAACGATGCCACAGCTTGTTTTAAACGCCTTAGATAGCCTCTCTCAACAACAATTAGCCGAATTTGATCAAGCGATTGCTTTTGAGCTGATTAAAAAAATATTACATGGACTATTAGCCTCAAAGAGTGAAGAACTCTTTATGAGTAACGGCATTACCTTTTGCGCTTTAACACCGATGCGGAGTGTACCGTTTAAAATGGTCGCCTTATTGGGAATGAATGATGGTGATTTTCCACGCCAAGATTCGCATCATAGCTTTGATAAAATGGCAAATAATGTGCAAATAGGTGATCGTTCACGCAGTAATGAAGACCGTTATCTTTTTTTAGAGTCTATATTAGCCGCGCGGCAACGATTTTATATCAGTTATATTGGTCAAAGCGTGCAAGACAATGGTAGCTTACCCCCTTCGGTTATTGTGAGTGAGTTATTGGATTATCTGACTAAAATGACAGGGAAAGCACCGCAAAAATGGATCTGTAAACACCCTTTGCAAGCTTTTAGCCCTCGTTATTATTCAGAGGTTTCAGAGGTTAATAAAGATGATCATGCACTTTTTTCCTATGTGAAAGAATATGTCGCATTGCACAAAAAAGAGACGAAAAAAAAAGACATTTCATCGCCTTTTATCAGTAAAAAGTTAGATCAACCCGCAGCTGAATTTAAGCATATTACCTTAGAGCAATTAACGCATTTTTACCGATCACCCGCTCGCACCTTTTTAAAACGCTGTTTTAGTATTGAAATATTTCATAATGATGATGTTTTACCAATACGAGAGCCGTTTGCTTTGGAATCTTTTATTGATACAAGTGTGCGACAGCAAATTGCGTCTCCTCAAGAGACACTAACCACAAACAAAACAGACAATGCGCTCAATATATGCCGCGCTAAAGGATTTTTGCCACATGGAAATATTGGAGCGGAAATTTTTGCACAACAAGCAGACATTGTTGAGGGTTTTTATCAGGAATATCCACAACTTTTAAATCTAAAAACACAACAACAAGCGTTTTATTTGGAATTGGGTGAATTTACTTTATCAGGCAAACTGAGTGATCTTAGCGAAACAGGCGTTATAAAACATCATCTAGGCACTTATTATGCGGGGGATTTATTGGCTATTTGGTTACAACATTTAGTCATAAACAGTATCCGCTCAGGTGATGACATAGAAGCCGAAACACAAGTCTATCAACCGAGCGAGGCATTTATACTAGAACCTATAAATGATGCCAACAATTTATTGATGCAATTACTCGAAGGCTATTGGAAAGGTTTACAATTTCCTTTGCATTTTTTCCCAAAACCTGCCTATAAAATGTATGAAAAAAGTATGAATGCGAATCTATTTGCAGCGGAATCTGCGTGGAATAATGATTTTTTTGGCGGTGAAGCGGATAAATTTGAAAATCAATTATTATTTGCAGGGCAGGAGGTCTTTAATCAAGAATTCTTCAATTTAGCTGAAATCACTTTTGGGCGTATGGCAGAAGTTAAAATGAAGCTTGTATAGTTTTTCAGATAAATAATTTCTTGATATAAAGGAGTAAAAGCTTCAGCTTTTTCGTCATCAAGATAAAATTTAATAAGTGAATATTTATAGATTATATTTTTCTCACTTCTAATTTTTTTATTGTTTAACGAACATGTTGTGCAAAGGCATTAGAAATTAGATCAGCCAAATGACTGATAAAGACAGTCCCCATGCCTGAGTGAAAGCGATCCTTATCGGCACTCCCTAATGCTAAGATACCAATGTTTTTATTGGTTTTTAAAGGCAATAGCGCGACGGATTTAACATCATCCAAATGTTTGGAAAATAAAAATTTTTGTTGTCTAATAGGTAATTTTCCGCAAATAGGTTTACCTGTAATAAAAAGGTTTTCAAATTGACGTAAGCTGGCATTACTACTACTTATAAAATGTAAATTCCCTTGATCTTTTGCTGTTTTTTTTGATTTTTTAATCAAGCGGATAGCAACATAATCAGCATTAAAATCAGTATTTAAGACATCTTGGCAGATACTAATCATTTCATCTAAATTATCAGCACGTAATAATTCAAGGGTTAAATGTTGCAAACGTATCATAATTTGCTCATTACTGCGGGCGGTACGCAATAATCCGTTGAGTTGTGCCTCTAAATGATTGTTTTTTTCACGAAGTACCGCGACTTGACGCTCAATCAAGGAGGTTGCACCATCTATATTTTGGTGTGGAATATGTTGTTGCTCTAAAAATTGAGTATGACGTTGAAAAAAATCGGGATGATGGTGTAAATAGCTCGCTATATCCGCTTCATTGAGGGTGTTATTGTTGATAGTACTTTCAGCTTGCTTAAATTGCGAACTCATATTGTTATATTTCCTGTGAATACTGTTGCTGTTGGACCTGTCATCATAACAGGGCTATTTTCTTCACCAGCCCAATAAATTGACAAGTCTCCACCTGTTAATGAAACTTTTACTGAATGATCAAGCAGCCCTTGCAGTTGCCCTACAACAACTGCAGCGCAGGCACCTGTTCCGCAGGCAAGTGTTTCACCTGAGCCACGCTCATAAACGCGTAATTTAATATGCTTTTTATTGATAATTTGCATAAAACCAATATTTGCCTGATCAGGAAAATAGGCACTTTGCTGTATTAAAGGCCCCAAGGTTTCTACTGGTGTTGTTTGAATATCATCAACGACAATAACAGCATGAGGGTTGCCCATTGAAACGACACCGATAGAGATTATACCTTCAGAAGTCTCTATATCATATTGATATTTCTGTTGATTAGCAACAAAAGGTATAGCTTTTGGGGATAAAATTGGAGCACCCATATTAACAATAACCTGATCATTCTCTTCTATTTCAAGAATAATCTTACCGCTTCTGGTCAGAACAGAAATAATTTTCTGATCAGTTAATCCTTGTTCACGAACAAAGGTAGCAAAACAACGCGCACCGTTGCCACATTGCTCTACCTCCCCTCCATCAGCATTGTAAATACGATAGACAAAATCAATATCCTCTTGTTCTGATGATTCTACCAATAAGATTTGATCACAGCCAATACCGAAATGGCGATTAGCAATAAAACGTATTTGTTCTTGATCTAGGTCAACTACTTGATTAATTGCGTCAATAACGACAAAATCATTGCCTAATCCATGCATTTTAGTAAAGTTAAGTTGCAAAATAACCTCTAATTATGTTTATATGTTAGCCGAATTTATTTTTCAAAATTGTAATTCTAAATGACTTATTTTGGGTCTCCCATAAAATTATAGCGAATGACTTGATTTAATGATAAAGTTGCAAGCGAATATCAGATTTAACTAATATACATGGAGAAAATATCGATGAGCGATTTCAATGACGAATTAGATGCACGTGGTTTAAACTGTCCTTTACCTATTTTACGCGCTAAAAAAGCAATTAACAAACTAGAATCAGGTCAAGTATTAAAGATTACTGCAACTGACCCTGGATCTGTAAAAGATTTTGAAGCATTTTGTAAACAAACGGGTAATGAGTTAGTAGAGACTTCTGAAGCAGGTGATGAATTCACTTTCTTTATTAAAAAAAGCTAATTAACACTTTAAACCTACAAAAAAGGCATCTTAAGGATGCCTTTTTTTATTACCTCGTTCCCAAATTCCTATTTGGGAACGCAGTGCCAGAAATTCCATTTCGACACCATGCGTTATGGAAATAGAATTTCCAGACGGCATTCCCAAACGGGAGTTTGGGAACAAGACAATTTAATCGTTTAATGAATCAGTGGATGAAAGGAAGCA
>WGBH01000364.1 GCA_015494435.1 Thiotrichaceae bacterium
GTATAGGAATTTGGACTTGAATAAGCGGTAAACAACTGGAATTTCACAGGCACGAGAGAACGCTATTCTCTCGGGCCTTATTTTATTTTTAGGATAACGAAATGTCTAAACGAGATTATTACGAAGTATTGGGTGTACAAAAAAACGTAAGCGAGAGAGATTTAAAGCGAGCTTATAAGCGTTTAGCTATGAAATTACATCCTGATAGAAATCCAAATGATGCGGAAGCAGAAGCTAAATTTAAAGAGGCAGGGGAGGCCTACGAAATTTTATCGAATCAACAAAAACGTGCTGCTTATGATCAATTTGGACATGCAGGTGTTGATCCTTCGATGGGAGGCGGTGGCGGAGGTCATGCGGGTGGTGGTTTTGGTGATATTTTTGAGGATGTTTTTGGTGACATCTTTGGTGGGCGCAGTGGTGGCGGTGGTGGTGCTAATCGTGCCTATCGTGGCAGTGATTTACAATACAATTTGGAATTATCACTTGAAGAAGCGGTATTTGGTAAAAAAGTTGATATTCGTATTCCAAGTAAAGAACGCTGTGAGCCGTGTGGTGGTACTGGCGCTAAAAAAGGGACAAATCCAGATACTTGCTCAACCTGTCAAGGAATGGGGCAAGTCCGTATTCAACAAGGTTTTTTTACCGTACAACAAACCTGTCCTCATTGTCGCGGGGCGGGTAAAGTAATTAAAGAGCCTTGTGCGAGTTGTCATGGCGAAGGAACAGTTGATCGACAAAAAACATTGGAAGTTAGTGTACCGATGGGAGTTGACACAGGGGATCGTATTCGTCTTTCAGGAGAAGGGGAAGCAGGGGTTAATGGTGGACCATCTGGTGATTTATATGTGCAAATTACACTCAAAAAACACGATTTGTTTGTACGTGATGATAATAATTTACTTTGTAATGTCCCTATCCGAGTGACAACAGCAGCATTAGGGGGGGAGGTGACTGTACCAACCTTAGAAGGTGAAGTGACATTAAAAATTCCTGAAGAAACACAAACGGGTAGAACTTTCCGTCTGCGGGGGAAAGGGGTTAAGTCGGTACGTAATGCGGTCGTAGGTGATTTATTATGCACAGTGATTGTTGAAACACCTGTTAATTTAACTAGTTTACAAAAAACACTCTTTGAAGAGCTTGAAGCTTGTCTTAAAGATGGGGGAGAACGTCACAGCCCACGAGAGCATGGCTGGGGGAATAAAGCCAAATCGTTTTTTGAAGATATTAAAAGATGGTTTGATTCTGAAAAAGATGCAAGTAAAAAGAAAAGATAGAAAGCTAATATGATAAAAATAGCGATTGTGGGTGCGGCAGGACGAATGGGTAAAATCCTTGTCGAGGCCTGTCATGAAAATGAAAATGTAGTGTTAACGGTAGCAACAGAACATCCTCAAAGCGCTTTAATTGGTGCGGATATAGGTGAAGTTGTTGGTATTGGTAAGAATGGTGTGATGATTGCTCCATCGCTTGACGTTGCTGAACAAGACTGCGATGTGGTGATTGATTTTACTCGTCCTGAGCCAAGTATTTCTCATCTCAACTGGTGTGTAAAAAATAATAAGCAACTTGTATTAGGAACGACAGGATTTAATGAAGAGGAAAAAGCACAGATCCAACAAGCAGGTGAAAGTAGTGCGTTAGTTTTTGCGGCAAATTACAGTGTCGGCGTAACGCTGAGCTTAAAATTATTGGATACAGCGGCTCGCATTATGGGAGAGGGTGTGGATATCGAAATTATAGAAGCACATCACCGTCATAAAGTAGATGCACCTTCAGGCACTGCTTTACGTATGGGGGAGGTGATTGCCAATGCGTTAGGAAGAGATTTGAGCCAATGTGCCGTGTATAGTCGTGAAGGCATAATGGGTGAACGCGATCGTAATAGTATTGGTTTTCAGGCGATTAGGGCAGGGGACATTGTTGGAGAACATACGGTGATGTTTGCAGATATAGGGGAGCGAATTGAAATTACCCATAAAGCCTCCAGCCGTATGACCTTTGCTAAAGGGGCGGTGCGTTCCGCTGTTTGGGTTGCAAAAAAAGGTGTGGATGAGTGTGGTGTTTTTGATATGCAGGATGTACTGGGATTGAGATAAATTTTCAGTCTTAGAAAGTTTCAAGCAAGCTTGCTAAAATCATTGTTTGGAACTTTTTTATAACCTTATATCAGTCTTTTACTAGATGCTTTCTTTAGCATATTTATGTTTTTTGGAATCCTACCCTATAATTGTACTATCGAAGGCAATTGAAAAACTTCAATTTTGAGGTTTTTTGAAGGAAACAATAACAAATATGCAACATCACATACCTAATATAATCAGTATTTTCAGAATTTTTCTTGTTATTCCTGTTATTTATTATATTTGGCAAGATAATTGGCAAATAGCTTTTTCATTAATGCTCTTAGCAGGTATTAGCGATGGGTTAGATGGTTATATTGCACGCACTTTTCGTTGGGAGTCGGAACTAGGTGCTACCCTAGACCCTATTGCAGATAAAGTATTACTGGTTTGCATCTTTATCGTTCTTGGAATCAAAGGTATCGTTCCACAGTGGCTCGTTGTTCTTATCAGTTCACGAGATGCCATTATTGTAGCGGGTCTCATACTTTATAAGCTAATGACAAATGAGCTAAAAATAAATACATTGTTTATTAGTAAAGTAAATACTTCTTTATTAATTATATTGGTGCTACTGCATATGTTTAATTTAGCCATTTCCCCTGTGTCAGAACTTCTTTTTAATATTATGAGTATTATGATTGTGGTAACAACCGTTGTAAGTGGTGTTTTGTATGTTATTCTTTGGTCAAAGTATTTTGTAAGCCACAGTGCTACTAGCAAATAAGGAAGAAGATAATATGACCCAAAGCACACGCTGGTTCTACTTAACCATAATAGCTATCACGGCCTTTTTACTTTATTTGCTTTCGCCTATTCTATTACCTTTTATTTCTGCTGCACTGCTCGCGTATTTGGGTGATCCTCTGGTTGATCGACTAGAGGCAATGAAATTATCTAGAACCTTATCAGTGATTGTGGTATTTCTATTAATTTTTGCCTTTTTCCTCCCTTTTCTGTTGTTTTTAATTCCTCTATTAAAAGAACAAATTGGTTCTTTATTGCATCAATTACCTGATTATATTGACTGGTTAGTAGTAAATTTACAGCCAATATTACAAGATAAACTGGGTTTGTCTTTGCCAGCATTGGAAGTTGAACAATTAAAAGAAACCTTTGCTAAAGAATGGACCAATGCAGGTGGTTTTTTTAAAGGACTGATTCGCACTGTATCGCATTCAGGACTGATTGTCGCAGGATGGTTAGCAAATATTATTTTAATCCCCGTTATCACTTTTTATCTACTGCGAGATTGGGATAAGTTAGTGGCTTATGTGCATGATAGTTTGCCACGCTCTATTGAAGGGAAAGTAAGCCAACTTATGCAAGAATCAGATGAAGTATTAGGTGCTTTTTTGCGTGGACAAATGTTGGTAATGTTGACATTAGGTGTGATTTACAGTATTGGTTTGCGTCTTATTGGGCTAGAGTTCTCTTTACTTATCGGTCTCTTTGCAGGATTATTAAGTTTTATTCCTTATATGGGTTTAATAGTAGGAATTCTGATTGCGGGTATTACGATGTTATTTCAAACGCATGATATTACAAATTTATTATGGGTGTTTTTAGTGTTTGGTATTGCACAAGCCATTGAAGGTATGTTTTTAACACCTGTTTTAGTGGGGGATCGAATCGGACTGCATCCTGTGACGGTTATTTTTGCAGTCTTAGCAGGAGGACAATTGTTTGGCTTTTTTGGTATTTTATTAGCACTTCCTGTCTTTGCTGTGATTGCGGTTTTATTACGACATGCGCATAAAAAATACAAAGGAAGCAAGATTTATCAAATATAACCATGTCTAAACAATTAACTCTGAATGTAGCATTGCGTGATGGGCTACGCTTTTCATCTTTCTATTATAACGATGAAAACAGTCAAATTTATTTTATTTTAAAGGCCTTTTCAGAAGCGTCACAACAAATTGGCATCCAACAAATTTTGCTTTGGGGGGATGCACAAAGTGGTAAATCTCATTTATTACAGGCTTGTTGTTATCAGCTAGCAGAGCAGGGACTACATGCAAGTTATCTGCCCTTAAAAATACTGGCATCGCATGGCACTCAAATATTGTCAGGTTTACAATATTCAGATTTAATTGTTATTGATGATATTGATAGCATTTTAGGTGATAAAAGTTGGGAAGAAGCCCTTTTCAATCTCATTCATCAAGCGCGTCTAGTAGGGCAACGCTTATTATTGAGTAGCACCAAGAATCCAAATGATCTTAAATGCCATTTTTCTGCCTTTTTACCACATTTACTTCAGGAAAGTTGTTATCAATTGATCGCATTAAGCCAAGAAGAAAAACCGCAATTATTACAATTTAGAGCGCAACAACGTGGTTTCTCTCTCAATGATAAGGTTATCGACTATATTTATAAACGATA
>WGBH01000365.1 GCA_015494435.1 Thiotrichaceae bacterium
AGCTAAGGGTGTCATTAAACACGGCGTTAAGTGTTGCTTCAATGCTCCAATACGTTTTACGGGTAAAAAAGGGTGAAGAGCTTTGTGAGACTAAATAACCATCAAGGTTCATGCGTTTGATAATCATGCTATAAAATTCTTTAGAATAGAGTTTATTAATCGCTTCATTATGCGGGTCAGGCATGTCGATAATAACACGATCATAAAAAATACCTTTTTGATTGATAAAAGTGAAGGCATCTTGGTTGTGAATATGCACTTTATCATTGTCTAAACTGTGTTGATTAAGCACTGCCAGTCGATATAAATTTTTACCTAAATGGGTCATTTCTGGGTCTATATCAACAAGATCTATGCGTTTTACACCTTTATGTTTTAACACTTCTCGAACTGCTAAGCCATCGCCACCGCCAAGTATTAATATATTTTCTTTTTTGCCAGCAATAGAAAGCAAAGGGTGAACTAATGCTTCATGGTAGCGGTATTCATCGCGGGATGAAAATTGGATATGCCCGTCAATATAAAGGCGTTGATCTTTAGTTGTCACAGATTGTGTCACCACTATTTTTTGATAAGCGGTTTGTTTTTGATAGATAATTTGATCAAAATATAAATGTTTTTCTGCATAACTTGTTAATAAAGTGCCATAAATGGTAAAGCTAATCAGCAAAAAAAGAATACTGAAACTAATAAAGGTAAGTAATTTAAAACGCTTAAGATAAGTTCGAAAGAAATAAATATTGGTCAATGCGGTGAGAATATTAATCAAACCAATCGCAAAGGAGGAGCGTACTAAACCTAATTGTGGCAATAAAAACAGAGGAAAAGCAACAGAACCAATTAATGCACCAATATAATCGAGTGACATCACATTGGCTATTGAGTCTCGCGTACTATTTTTTTGTGACAAAATGGCCGTTAAAATAGGAATTTCCATACCCACTAAAGTACCAATTATCAAAATAAGGCTGTACATGGTAACATCGTATAAAGCTCTTACCATTGGAAAAGCAATAAATAACAGTAAACTACAAACCCCTCCGATCAGTGAAATAGTAATTTCTACGCTAATAAAATTAGCTATATGGTCATCATTTAGCAGTTTAGACAAATAGGAGCCAACTCCCATTGCAAACATAAAAAAGCCAATTGTCAGAGAAAATTGGTAGACGCTATTGCCTAGCAGATAACTGGAAACGGTGCTGATAATTAACTCATAAGCAATACCGCATAGAGCAACAATAAGAATAGAGATGAGAAGAATGCCCGTTTGTTTATTGCTGAGTTGACTGTAATTAGTTTTGATTGGATTTCGCTCTTATAATGACTTTAATTCAACACCTTAGCTAAATCGAAAATGTAGGGTGGATAAGTGCAACGCATCCACCATAAGCACTTGAATTCTGGTGGATGCGCTATCGCTTATCCACCCTACACTGGCAATTGGCGAAGGTATTGTAATTACTTGGAAGTTCCTATTGGAAGACTGTGCAAAAGGCGGTTTTTAAAATTATTTTCCTGAGGAAAAACTACCTGAACCTGAGCGTGATCTTGCGCTTGGTACTGATGATCTACTACTTGCAGTATTAGAGCCCATACGAGAGCTTGAACTTGTCGCTCTACTTGGTGGTCTTGGAGGAGGAGTATTTGCCCCTGGTCTTGTCCCTGTCGCTCTTTGACGATTCATAATACTACCAACTAGCATTCCCATCATCATACCGCCTGCCATCCCCATCATTAAGCCACCAATACCACTTTCTGCTGAGCGCTCACTATTGGATGCAATTAATTTTTGCTTTTCACCATCAATCTCAATTTTGAATGCGGTAGGCTCACCCTCATCTTTTAGTTTGTTGACATTTTTATCTTCAAACCCTGTAAAAGAACCATCTTTTTCTGCCACGACACCTAATGTTTTTGGATAAACTTTAGGCTCTGTTGTATTTAAGGTATCAGCCAGTGAAAGTGAAAAATCACTCATTGCTTTTTCTTTAGTGGTGTCTTTATGTTTTTCCTCGAATTTTTTAAGCTCATCTGCTGTGATTTCAAGAATTTTTTCTAAATTAGCTTTAGGACTAGCTGCTCTAGGCCCTTCACCATCACTGCCTGAACAAGCTGCAAATAATAGGACGCTTAGGCTTGATGCAATAAGAAGTTGTTTTGTTGATTTCATTTTTAATCCTGATTGTTTGTTAATAGTTTTTTTATAGATAAAGGGAATAATGTTTTTCATCAAGCCCGTCTTGATAATAATCTTTGAGTGTCCCTGCACTGGAAAAACCAGCTTGTAACAAAGGCTCTTCAATATTACTTATATGGCTGGGAAATGACAGAAATACTGCTCGCGCACCATCGGCTTTAACTGCATCAATACCAACCTTTACGTCTTCAGCTTCTAAAGGGTATTCTCCTTGATCATGCCAGCTGAAGCTATAAGCATTGTCTGTTTCTGCAATTTCAAACACACCATCGAATTGTATATTACAAATCTTATCCTCTATCATAAGGTCTTCTTTATCTTTTAAACGCATTCCTAAAATAATTTGCGCCTCGCCTTTGTCGTAGAAGTTTTTATGCGTTATTTCAACTTTAAAGCCCAATGATTTATAGAGATGAAGTGCTGCCGCATAAATTGCACCGTCTTCAGGGTCAACATAATCACTCACTTTAACAAAGAGTTTTCTACCACCTGCCACTTTTATGTGCTCAATTATTTCACTGAGCATTTTTCGTCCGTGTCCTTTATTTGTGTGCTTCTCATCAATATACGTCCATGATAACCAATAGGTTTGCTCACAACCTGGTGGAATAGAAAAGCCTGTCACGCCTAATGCTTCTCCATTGATCTCATAAACATAATTATCATACGTTCCTCCTATTTGACGATAACCTGCTTCTGCTTCTTCGGCGTCGTCTTCATCATGGCTGTCTATTATTGCAACGACTTTATCAATATCATCTTCTTGCATTTCACGTAAATTTTTCATTTTTTCTATTTATTCCTTAATAATGCCCCGTAAATGGGTGCTCATTTCAATCCTTTTGGGTTGAAATCTTTGTTTTAGTAACTCAACTGCTTTTTCTGGCTTTGTATGACCGCACATAAAAATATCCAGCGCCGCATAACTACGTTCTGGCCATGTATGAATGCTAATATGTGATTCTGCCAGCACCGCAACACCTGATACGCCACCATTAGGCGTAAAATGATGTAAATGAATATGAAGCAGCGTTGCCCCCGCACTTTCTGTTGCATCAGATAATGTCTGCTCAATAAACGACAGATTATCCAGTTGTTGACAGTCCCATAAATCCAAAATTAAATGCTTACCCGCAAATATTTTACCATCCTCTGCAATAAACAAATCATCAGTCGTTTGTTTTTCTTTGTCGGTATAATGTTGCCAAGTTGCTTGGGTCACGGTTTCTCTTTGAGGATTAGAACTAGTTAGAACTAGGGATTTAATAACTATCACAAATAGTATGGTAGTGGATGTCTCTATTTTCAAATTATCGATGTTAAAAAGTTGTTATTTTTTGTATTTTCTCTATTTTTTTAGTTTCCATGGATTTCTCGATAACGGGATCTTTTGCCACATTGATGACTGAGAAATCATTAATTAAACCTGTCTCAGTGACCGACAAGAAAAACCTACAAATATCTATAAAATAGTATAAGAAAATCTATAAATCTAAACTTCATCGTTTGAGTGGCACTTGATAGCCACTCTTTACCTGCATCACTA
>WGBH01000366.1 GCA_015494435.1 Thiotrichaceae bacterium
ATAGTTTACTGTCTATTTCAAGTGAATTTAAAAAAATAGAGCCTGATGAGCTGATTGTTAATTTCAATAAAATCTGTAAAAATTCCCCCGAAAGCAAACAATCCTCAACACAAACCGACTCTGTTGAACATAATGAGCAATCAAATGGTTTAAGTGCTGAAAAATCACCCTTAGAAAGCTACGCTAGCAATCTCACAGAAAAAGCCAAAAACGGAGAAATAGACCCTGTGGTTGGGCGTGATGAAGAAATTCGTCAGATTGTTGATATTCTGATGCGTCGCCGTCAAAATAATCCTATTTTAACAGGTGAAGCAGGAGTAGGAAAAACAGCCGTTGTTGAAGGCTTCGCCCTACGAGTCGCTAATGGTGATGTCCCCCCTAGCTTTAAAAACACCGCTCTTTACTCATTAGACGTGGGTGCATTACAAGCCGGTGCTAGCATGAAAGGCGAATTTGAAGAACGTCTAAAAAGCGTCATTGAAGAAGTACAAGCCTCTGAAACACCCATTATCTTATTTATAGATGAAGCGCATACACTGATTGGTGCAGGGGGGGCAGCAGGTACAGGTGATGCCGCTAATCTGCTAAAACCTGCGCTTGCGCGTGGCACATTACGCACCATTGCCGCAACCACTTGGGCAGAATACAAAAAATACTTTGAAAAAGACCCTGCCTTAACCCGTCGCTTCCAAGTGGTTAAAATTGATGAGCCTAGTGAAGAAAAAGGCATTCAAATGATGCGCTGTTTAACAGGTGTTATGGAAGCACATCATAAAGTGCTTATTCTTGATGAAGCACTAGAAGCATCGGTAAAGCTCTCACACCGTTATATTCCAGCACGTCAATTACCTGATAAATCCATTAGCGTATTAGATACCGCCTGTGCTCGCGTTGCTGTTAGTCAACATGCGACTCCCTCAAGTGTAGAGGATCATCAAAAAGAACTGGAAATGTATCAAACCGAAAGAGACATTATCCAACGAGAACAAGAAATTGGTATTGATATCAAACAGCGTCTTATCAATGTTGAAGCTAAAATTGAAGAAAAAGAAGCATTACTTATTGGTCTAAATGAACGCTGGGAAAAAGAAAAAGCGTTAGTAGATAAAATACTCGATGTGCGTAATAAACTACAAGGAAATAGCATATCGGAAGAAAGCAACAAAGAAACTAGCGAAGACACTTCCCAAGCTGATGCAATAAAGGCAGAAGAAAAAATTGTAGACACAACCCATATAGAGCTACAAATAAAAGATCATTCCGCAACAGACACATCCATAGAGGACATGCTGGAGGAAAATAATAGCCAAGAAGAGGAACAAGCAAACCATGAAGCCCTTAGAGCCGAATTGCATCAATTACAAGAGCAACTAGTTGAAATGCAAAGCGATACACCACTTGTTTTACCAACAGTCAATGCACAAGCCATTGCCTCTGTTATTGCAGACTGGACAGGTATCCCCATGGGAAGCATGGTAAAAGATGAGCTTAATGCAGTGCTTAATCTCGGTGAAACACTCGGAAAACGTGTCTTAGGACAACAACACTCACTGGATTTATTAGCCCAACGTATTCGCACCACACGGGCAGGATTAGAAAGCCCCGATAAACCGATTGGTGTGTTTATGCTCGCAGGCCCCTCAGGTATTGGTAAAACAGAAACCGCCTTAGCACTAGCCGAAGCCCTTTATGGTGGTGAAGAAAGCCTCATCACCATCAATATGAGTGAATTCCAAGAAGCGCATACTGTTTCCACATTAAAAGGCTCACCTCCAGGTTATGTCGGTTATGGCGAAGGTGGCGTATTAACTGAAGCCGTGCGCCGTCGCCCTTATAGCGTCGTATTATTGGATGAAATAGAAAAAGCCCATCCTGATGTGCATGAAATCTTCTTCCAAGTATTTGATAAAGGCTGGATGGACGATGCCGAAGGACGCTATATAGATTTCCGCAATACCGTTATTTTACTCACTACCAATGCAGGTTCAGAAGAAATTCATCACTACTGTGACGGTAAATCAATCGAAGAGCGACCCAATCCCCAGTCAATCGCAAAAGCAATCCGCGAACCACTGCGTAAAATATTCCCAGCGGCCCTACTCGGACGACTGGATGTCATTCCTTACTATCCATTAAGCCCCGAATTATTGAAACATATTATTCAACTCAAACTCAATAAAATCGAAAAACGCATAGAAGAAACCTACCATATCCCCTTCACCTACGATGATGAAGTTGTAGACTTAATCGGCGCACGCTGTACCGAAGTAGAAAGTGGCGCTAGAGTTGTAGATGGCATTATTAGCAATAATTTATTACCTAGAATTGGACAAAAATTCTTAGAAAGCGCGGTATCGGGAAAACAATACGATGGAATACATATAGCCGTTAAGGATGAAGAATTTCAATATGGATTTATTCTGCCACAAGCAGAATAAAAATTAAAAACGTGAAAATATCACAGAGTTATTAAACATAGTAAGTTAGGATGATTTGTGGGTTGTGTTAGCCATGTAGTTTACGGAACCGACCAAATTTAAACACAATTTATGATCGGTTTCGCAAAGCTACACCGATCCTACGAAACTAATTATGGCTAGTTCGCTGGACGGGTTTTGTAAACCCGTCCACACGTTTAGCTTAAACGCAATAAAGCCTCACAGCTTCCTGCAAGGCTTCTTTAAAACGTTCCGACGGGGTAAC
>WGBH01000367.1 GCA_015494435.1 Thiotrichaceae bacterium
ATCAATGGGTTTACTGGTGATAAAATAAAAATAAAAGAATAAAGAGAGTAATTTACTCACTATATATAAGGTATTTAAAATGGAACAGGTGAATTACCCATAAGTCAATATATTTTCAAAATTGAGGATATCAGATTGATATCACTGTACATCATCCGTGGAAATTGTGATTATATAAAGTCCCAATGAATTTAAGGAAGACCTGTGTATCAAGTCATAACTACGACAGATGATTTATTAATCTATATGAAATCGATTCAACGCTGTCAATGGCTGGCGCTTGATACAGAATTTATTCGTGAGCGTACCTACTATCCTAAACTTTGTTTAGTGCAAATTGCAGCACACAATAAAAACGGTGAGCTTCAGCTAGCCTGTATTGATCCTTTAGAAATTGATGATATTTCTGCATTATTAGAATTACTTAACAATAAAAAAATTATTAAAGTACTGCATGCGGCACATCAAGATTTGGAAATTTTCAATTATTTGAGTGGGGAAGTGCCACAACCTATCTTTGACACCCAGCCTGCTGCTTCTGTTTTAGGTTATGGTGATCATATAGGCTATGCGCGTTTGATGCAGCAAGTGTTAAAGGTTGATTTGGATAAATCACAATCACGCACTAACTGGGCAAACCGTCCGCTTAAACAGGCTCAATTAGACTATGCAATTGATGATGTGCGTTATCTTGCACAGGCTTATCCCATTATTCGTGACAAACTCATTTCATTAGGGCGATTAGATTGGTTAGATCATGATTTTGCTCATTTTACCAATCCTAAACTCTATGCTATTAATGCTATGACGCGTTGGAAGAAGGTAAAAGGCTTGCAAGTTCTTAAACGTCAACAACTGGCTATTTTAAGAGAATTAGCAGTATGGCGTGAGCATTTAGCCGAGCGTAAAAACCTGCCTAGAAAATGGATAGTTAAAGACGAAATACTGATTGATCTTGCTAGGCAACAACCTAAAAATTTAGCAATGATTGCCAATATGCGAGGAATTAATGCGACACGTACAAAAAAATATCATGAGGTATGGCTAACTTGCATAAAAAATGGACTATCTTTAGCTGAAAATGAATGGCCTGAAATAAACTATAGAAAAAAAACAACACCAACACAGGATAGAGTCATTGATATTTTAATGACTGCCGTAAGTATTCGTGCGCAAGAACTCGATATAACCCCCACCGTTATAACAACACGCAAAAAAGTAGCGAAAATGGTATTAGAAAACCGCAAAAGACTTTCAAATGATTGGCGGGGCGCATTGGTTAATGAGTTGTTTGAGGATATTCTTAATGGGAATAAGGTGCTTATGGTGCAAGAAGCTAAAGCAATTATTGTATAGACCGTTACTTATTCAATTTCATCTTGATGATGAAAAAGCTGAAGCTTTCACTCCATCGATGAAAAGCTATCAATCTAATGGTTGCAATGCATTCACCATTTCCTGCATATCATCAGGCATTGGCACTTCCCATGACATCTTTTCCTCAGATTGTGGATGAGTGATAATGAGTCGTGTTGCATGGAGTGCTTGACGATTAAATTTCTGCACTTTAATTCGTGTTTCCTCATCTAAACCAGCGGGGACTTTAAGCCTTCCTGCATAGGTTCTATCACCGACAATGGGCATATTTCTTGAGCTTAAATGGACTCGTATTTGATGGGTTCGCCCTGTTTCCAAATGGACGCGTAGTAGGGTGAAATTTGGCATTTTTTGTTCAATACGATAATGGGTAATCGCGTATTTTCCAACACTGTTATCGCAAACCGTCATTTTTTTACGATTCCGTGGATTACGTGCAATATTAGCCTCTATGGTAGCACCTGAAATAACTTCGCTAGACACCAATGCAAGATACTCACGTTTTACCTCATGCTGTTGTAATTGTTCTACCAAGCTGTAATGGGTTTCTAGCGTCTTTGCGACCATCATTAAGCCTGTGGTATCTTTATCAAGGCGATGCACAATACCTGCGCGGGGCAAATTCGCTTGATTTTTATTGTGTGCTAATAGCCCATTCATTAATGTACCGTGTGTATTGCCTGCGCCAGGGTGAACCACTAGCCCCGCAGGTTTATTGATAACAATCAGTTCATCATCCTCATACACGATATCCAGATCAATATTTTCAGGCAGGGAATCAGTGCGTTCAACTAAAATGGGTTGCACACTGATTTTCTCTTCTCCTGTTAATTTATCTTTGCATTTTCTTGGCTTACCATTGATGAGTACATTGCCAGATTTAATCCATTTTTGTAATTGACTGCGAGAGTATTGTGGACAAAACTCTGCAACGATTTGATCGACACGAAAGCCAGCACGTTCATAAGGTACATTAAATAAAATAGGGGATTGATTCGTCATAGTTTTTTATATTTTGTTTACAAATGATCAAGAGGCCTCCTATTTGAAGGCAGCTTCCTAGGAGCTTGTCCTAGACATAGGATAATAGCCTAATATGATGTACAATTAATGCTTCAATTGTGCTTAAATATGCTTGCTTTTTCGTTTAGAAAAAGAAATGCCTGCCAATAACACAAATTATAAAGGTGATTTTATGAAATTATGGGTCTATTTAACAACCCTTGTACTGCTCTTCATACTCACAGCTTGCACTAGTCTTAGTTCACAGAAAAAATCAGATCCAACCGAAGGCTATTCCGCTAATAAATTATTTCAAGATGCTCAAGCCGCCTTAAAAAAGCGTGATTATGCTGAAGCGATTAAAAAATATGAAATTTTACAAGCTCGCTATCCATTAGGACGTTTTGCACAGCAATCCTTACTAGAATCTGCTTTTGCCTATTATAAATATGATGAATCAGACACAGGGTTGGATACAATTGATCGCTATATGCGTATGTACCCACGCAGTCCTAAAATGGATTATGCCCTTTATTTACGTGGATTAATTAATTTTAATCGAGGTGGAGGTTTGATGGATAAGATTTTTCCACGTAGTTTCTCTGATCTTGATAATGTACGTCAAAAAGAAGCGTTTCATGATTTTTCTAAATTATTGACGCGCTATCCTCAAAGTGAATACGCAAAAGATGCAAGGTATAGAATGAATTTCTTAAAAAATGCACTAGGGCAATCAGAAGTTAATATTGCTAAATATTATATGAAGCGTAATGCTTATTTAGCCGCTTTTAATCGTGCTGATTACACCATAAAACACCATCAAGGAACGCCAGCGGTACTTGAGGCTTTAAAAATAAAGTATTGCGCTGCCAATGCTTTAGGTAAAAAGAAACTTGCTACAGATACTCAACGTGTTTTAAAACTGAATTTCCCTGAAACTAAACAAATTAATTGCAATTTTAACTAACAAAAGTAATCAAAATATGGGCATCCTTCATTCCCCAATTAACACTTTATGATTGAAATTGAATCTTTTTTAAGGCTTCTTTTGTGGTGTTTAAACAGTCATTGGCTTTTTTCCAGACATCGACATAGTTTATTGCTCGCAAGGCTTCTTCAAAGGTGCAGTCAGCCCGACGGGGTTTGTTACCCCGTCGGAACGTTTTAAAGAAGCCTTGCAGGAAACTGCGAGGCTTTATTGCGTTTAAGCTAAACGTGTGGACAGGTTTACAAAACCCGTCCAGCGAAGTCTTTAGTTTCGTAACCAGATGCAAAAGCTGAAGCTTTCACTTAGCCCGACGGGGTTTGTTACCCCGTCGGAACGTTTTAAAGAAGCCTTGCAGGAAACTGTGAGGCTTTATTGCGTTTAAGCTAAACG
>WGBH01000368.1 GCA_015494435.1 Thiotrichaceae bacterium
CCAATATATCAATCTAAAATCCATTATATTGCCTTATTTAGAATTATTTTCCTCCTAAGACCCCATCAACTAACTGATACGTTTTATCCATTTTTTTTGCTAGCAATAAATCATGGGTCACGATAATAAACGCTGTTTTTAGCTCATCATTGAGTTCCTGCATTAATTCAAAAATTTTAAACGCGGTACGTTGGTCTAAATTGCCTGTCGGCTCATCCGCCATAATCACTTTAGGACGCGTGACTAAAGCACGGGCTATAGCAGCACGTTGGCGTTCCCCACCTGATAATTGCCCTGGTTTATGCGTAATACGATCAGCAAGACCCACTCTTTTTAGTATGATTTTTGCGTTTTTGCTTGCAGTTTTCACATCAACACCACGAATCAATAAAGGCATTGCAACATTCTCCAAGGCACTAAACTCAGGGAGTAAATGATGGAATTGATAGATAAAACCAATCGAACGATTACGCAAAATTCCTCGATCCGCATCGCTAAGTCTGGCTATATTATTACCTAAAATATTCACTTCACCCTCAGTCGGTAAATCCAAGCCACCTAAAATATGCAATAAGGTACTTTTTCCACTCCCCGAGCTACCAACAATAGCTAACTTCTCTCCCGCCTTAACCCTAAGATTGACTCCCTTGAGCACTTCAACATCCAATTTCCCCTCTTTAAAACGTTTACTAATATTTTCACAAGTAATAATTATTTTTTCTGTCATCATTTAGTTTTCTCTCAAGCCTTCAGCACTCCCAAAAATGTAACTTCGCATAATCCACAGCCAATGCAGTCTTTTCATTCTACACTACTATCCATAAATTCAAACACTCCTAAATTTCCCTCTATTCCAGAAAACAAAAGCATCAAAAAGGCATATTTTCAAACCCTTTTTAGCTTTTTAAGACTAATAAAAAACACTTGACAAGCGTTATTTTTTATAAGCATAATTCACGAACTTTATCAGTTTAGCGAAAAAAGCTTATTTCTTGATTTTTTTAGCCAAGATATTTCGCCACATTATTTTTAATAGGAGATTTAAATGTTTAAACCCAATAACGGAATCACAAGCTAACTCTCCTATGTATATATTTACTGGGAGACATCGCGTCACTCAGTAAATTTACCACGTAGGTTTTTACGTGGATAAAACCCTGAACGGCGCTCGCCTTCAGGGTTTTTTTATGCCTGAAGAGACTAAATAATCTAAGATAATTTCACACTAAATAACTGTAAATAAATAACAATCAGGTAATATTATGCCCATTAAAATAACCTTAAACAAAGGTAAAGTACCCGTTAAAATTTTCACCAATGATGTCGATAGCGGATCTCTCACGCAGTTAAGCAATATCTCTCAACTGCCTTTTATTCATCATCATATAGCAGCTATGCCTGACGTACACGTTGGCAAAGGTGCAACGGTAGGCTCAGTTATTCCAACTAAAGATGCCATTATTCCTGCGGCTGTCGGCGTAGACATTGGTTGCGGTATGAACGCTGTTCGCATCTCATTAAAATGCAGTGATTTACCCGATAGTTTACGTCGCTCACGCACCGCTATCGAAGCGGCTGTACCTGTTGGTTTTAATATGCACCCGCGTGATAAAGTCAAAGCATCAACGTTAAAATCAATGGATAAACCCTTGCAATTAATTTTGGATAAACACGCAGGATTAACCAAAATGGTGCGTAATTTTCACCGTACATGGGGTCGTCAGTTAGGCACTTTAGGCGGTGGCAATCATTTTATCGAATTGTGCATTGATGAAAATGATGATGTTTGGATTATGCTGCACTCTGGTAGTCGTGGCATTGGTAATGCCATCGGACGCTATTTTATCAGCCTAGCGAAGAAGGATATGGGTAATCAATTAGGTCGTTTGCCCGACAAAGACCTCGCTTATTTTACCGATGGCGCACAACATTTTGATGACTATGTAGAGGCAGTTAACTGGGCGCAAGATTATGCCATGATCAATCGACGCGAAATGATGCGCTTGGTGGTTAAATCTTTACAAACAGAGCTACCCCCTTTTATTGCAACCAAAGAAGCGATAAATTGTCACCACAATTACGTGCAAAAAGAAACGCACTACGGAGAAAATGTATTCATCACCCGCAAAGGTGCAATAAGCGCACAGCGTGATGAGTTAGGCATTATCCCCGGCAGCATGGGCGCTAAGTCATTTATTGTCAGAGGCAAAGGCACAAAAGCATCATTTTGTTCTTGCTCACATGGCGCAGGGCGAAAAATGAGCCGCACCGCCGCTAAACGACAGTTTAATCGCTTTGATTTAGAAGCATTAACCGAAGGCGTAGAGTGTCGAAAAGATAAGGGTGTGATTGATGAAATTCCCTCTGCCTACAAAAATATAGACCAAGTCATGAAAAATCAGCATGATCTTGTCGAAGTAGTACACACCTTAAAACAAGTCCTCTGCGTAAAAGGCTAAAATTTGTAGGGATATGGAAGTTCCTAAATACCTTATCTCTACCGCAAAAATACAGGAGAAACATCATGCCAAAACAAAATAAAAATACCCCCAAGCTAAACCAAAGAGGTAACCCAATAGCCAATAACCCACTAATGCGACGCGGTGGTGTACATAAAAAATCTCGAACATCAAAACGCCAAAAACATAAGCGAAAAACCCATCAATTAGTCACTAAATACATGACCTCCCGCCACAGAGGTCGAGCACATAAAAAGAGAATACAACCCAATACATCCTCATCTAAAAAAGATCACACCATGTGATCTTTTTTTTTGCTTAAAAACAAACATCAAGGAGGCGGTATAAATAGACATTCTAACCCGACGGGGTTTGTTATCCCGTCGGAACTAGCCCAAATTTACCGCGTTTGTCTCAATGGTATGGACTCCTCCCCTTTAATAAGTACTTGCACTCAACTAAAGGGAGTCAAACCAAACCTAGAGGAATTCATACCATGAAAAATACAACAACTATCAGCATTGATCTAGCAAAAGATGTTTTTCAAGTCGCTGTCTTTAACAAGCACGGGAAATTAATAAGCAATCAGGCAATGAAAAGTAAAAGA
>WGBH01000369.1 GCA_015494435.1 Thiotrichaceae bacterium
CTTTCATATTGTTGCTTAATTTTAACTGCAATCTGCCGACTAAAAGTCTCTAATGCTTTACTTTGCGTTTTGACATAATCTCTATAAGTTTTGCCTTGAATGGGTGTATTAAGCAAAGCTTGTTTTACGACTAGCTCTTTATTATTTTTTAATATACGCCAACGGGCTTTTAGGGTGACACTCTTACCTATTTCACCATCGAGTCTTTCGATATTAATACGGATTTGGTAATTAGGTTTAAATGAGAATTTCCACGGATATTGTTCAATATTATCGGTTTTTAGTAGTGCCGATAAATTATCAGTTATAACCTGCATCAGTTCTTCTTCATAAGAGCCTCCCCATTGATGCATTTCAGCCATTTCTATTTCATTAGTGTTTTTACGGCTGATAATTTGTGGTCGATTTAATAGTCTAGGGATTTGTAGTGGCCCGACACCAAGGCGTAAGCTTGCATTACTAGCATTTGCAGGAGGCAATGAGGAGAGTGAGTAAAAATGTGTGCCACCTAGATTAGGAACAACACTTTCTGCTCCTCCTTCTAAAAGACTTGAGCAGGCACCAAGAAAGATGGAAAGGAGGAGCAGTAAAACGCTAAATGCAGAAAGTGACTTCATATTTATTTCCCAAAGATAACGGAATTAGGCTTGCGTTGAATGGTGTCAGCTAGCACAGAAAAAGAGTTGGAGGCTTTACCTAAATCATTAATTAATTGTTGTAGTTTATATTGCAATGCAGAGTCTTCGTTCAGCGTTGATTTAAGTCCTTTATTGAGTGTTAGCGTTGTTCTATTAATATGATTTAAGGTTTTTCGCATGTCTTGTTGTAGTTTATTACTCACATTATTAAAGGTACGCAATGAAACGCTGGTATCTTTTTGTAATTTATTACTCACGTTATTGAAAGTACGCATTGAAACACTGGCATCTTTTTGTAATTTATTACTGATATTATTAAAAGTACGCAATGAAACGCTGATATCCTTTTGCAGTTTATTACTCACATTGCTAAGGGTTTTTAATGTGCTACTACTCTCTTTTTGCAGGGCATTAATATTTTTTCCTGTGCTCGCTAATAAACGACTTAGATCATTAGCCGTTTTTTGTGCATCTGCTAATGTTTTAATGAGTTCACCTGAAAAACCTTTCTTATCCAATTGTTGAGTGATTTTAGCAATACTCTCTGATGTGGTTGCTAAGCCTTTTAGTGTTTTCTTTACATCTTGTGAATTTAATAGTGCAGTTACACTAGAGATTGCCTTATTTAACTCTACGGTGATTTCACTGGCATCAAAATTAAGTAATGAGGTTAATGACGCTGTCGTTGGAAAAACAGCAGGTTCATAAATTTCTGTGGGTAATAAAGCATAGACCTGTTTTTCTTTTTGCTCATGCAATGATTTTTTTGGCATATTTAAAGAAATATACTGCGCCCCTGTAATCAGACTATCTACTGTAAGTTGTGCTCTTAGACCATTCGTTACTAAATTTTGCAATGTGGTTTCTGCTTCTGCACGTTGTTTTTTATCAGAAAATTTATCAATATAAAGGGATACTTTAACCAGCGTTTTTATTTGCGTATTATTTTGCATTTTTTCCAATAAAATAGTTTCAACTTTACCAACTCTTACCCCCCCGTATTCAATCACTGAACCGGGACTTAAGCCATGCAAAGAATCATCAAAATACATCACATAGAATAATTTTTCTAAACGTTCGGTATCATCATTTGCTAGTTTATAAGAGTCATAAAGTTTAAAGCTAGTTTTACCGCTTAATGCATAGCCAACTTTATTCAAAGGCGTTTCAAAGGCAATCCCGCCTAGAAGAAGCGACATAAATGATTCAATACGTACCGATACACCTGAAGCGGTTAAATTCATATCCATGCCGCTGGCATTCCAAAAGCGACTATTGCTTTTTATTTTTTTATCGTAAGGCGCATGTACATAAATAGAAATATTAACACTACCACTATCATCATTTAACTCATATCCTGTGACTTCCCCAACGTGTATTTTATGATAATAAACGGGTGAGCCAATATTTAACGAACCAAGATTACTACTGTGTAAAATGATTAAACTGCCTTTTTCATCGGCAGTGATAATAGGCGGTACAGACAAGCCTTCATAGACTTCTTTTGCAGCACTTTTTTCACCAGGATCAATACCAATATGTACCCCTGATAACAAAGTATTTAAACCACTCACCCCCTGAAAAGTTAAACGCGGTCGCTCTACCCAAAAGCGGGTTTTTTCTCCTAGATACGCTGACATTTCTGGAAAAATTTCCGCAGTAACTTTGACTTTTTTTAGATCGGAGGTAAAACTTAGTTTTTTAACCCGACCCACCTCTATATCCTTATAACGAATAGAAGTTTTTTTTTCCACAATACCCGATGCTTTCTCAAAGGTAATGGTGATTATTGTGCCTCGTTCATTGTAATATTTAAAAACAAGCCAGCCTGCAATAAGTGCTGCGGTAATAGGGATAATCCAAATCAATGAAAAACGTGGCGCAGTTTGGATTTGTGCATCGGGGTAATTGTTTTCTGTCATAATGATTCATCATTCCTTATTGAATTTTCATCATCTATTGCATCCCATATTAGGCGAGGATCAAAGCTATGGGCAGCCAGCATTGTTAATATAACGACCGCTGCAAAAGATAAAGCACCAAGATTAGGAAGTACACTAGCGGTATTGCCAAATTGAACCAAGGCAACTAATAGTGCAATCACAAAAATATCAACCATTGACCAACGTCCAACAAATTCAGTGATACGATAAAGAACGGTACGATCTTTTGGTCGCCATTGCATTTTTAAATGCACGCTAATCAGTAGGCTAAATAAAGCGATCAGTTTTAGAATCGGGATAAACACACTCGCAATAAAGATCAACAATGCCAATGGCCACATCCCTTCTGCAAATAAATGGACTACGCCACCTAAAATCGTATCAGGTTGACCCTCCCCCCAATAAATAACCGTCATAATAGGTAAGGCATTCGCAGGGAAATATAAAATCAATGCTGCTAATAAAAGCGCCCATGTTCTACTCAAGCTATGAGGAATACGTGAATGCAGACTAGATTGACAACAAGGACAATGCATAATCGCTTTGCCTAGCGTTAATTCATGTTGCGTTTTTGCTTCCATTCCTTCAGGTAATTTACTTAAAGTATGGCAAAAGTGACAGGCAATCAATCCTGCTTGGCGTGCTGTTGTCATCCTGAACACCCATTGCTATCTCGCAATTTATTCCATACATCCTGTGGATTAAGGGAATAACTCAGCAACGACAAAGAGAGAATAAGTAAGCAAAAGGCATACAATGAAACACCATAAATCATATCAGCCACATCTCCTAGCTTTACCACAGCAACCAATATTGCCAGTAGGAAAATTTCTAACATACCCCATGCATCCGTACTGCGTAAAAAACGAAATAAAGGCGCGGTGTAACAATTAATACGATTCATTTTTATTTGCATCAAAATATAAATAGTACCAAGTAACGTGGTTGCAGGAAAAATAAAAGTCGTTAATAAAATAACAATACCTAAAAGTAGCTGATTAACGTCAAACAATGCAAAAGCAGTTGAAAGCAAACTACTTTCTTGTGTTAAGCCAACCGCTTTAAGTGATAGCAAAGGAAAAAGATTCGAAATAATAAACAGAATCAAACCGGTGATAGCAAAGGCAAGGCTACGATTGATGGAATTTTTTTGCTGTTTAAACAGTGTCGTCCCACAGCGAATACAATGAGCGACTTCATTGTCTGCTAAAGGGGGGATTGTTTGAATTAAATCACAATCAGGACAAGCAAGACGGCTTATTGGGGGAATACTTGCAATATGATTTAAGTTGTTGCTGTTCATTCTCTTCCTATATCATGGCACACTTTAGGGAATTTATAATATTTGGTTGGAAGTGTATCATGAAAATTAAGATAAATTATTTTGCGAGCCTACGTGAGAAAGTTGGCTGTAGTGATAACAGTATTGAATCTGATGCGATTAGTTTATCAGCAGGAGAAGTTTGGACTTTAGCAACGGGGCTGAAAGTTTTTCCTGATAAAATATTAGTTGCAGTCAATCAAGAATATGTTGATCTCAATGCGCCTGTGGTAGACGGTGATGAGGTTGCCTTCTTTCCGCCTGTTACGGGTGGATAAGGAAATTGCAAACTTGAAACCTCCTAATCTTTTTTAGAATTCAAAAATTTGATCTGCAACAAAAAAGAAAATTAAAATATCCGCTATTATTCACTTTTTTAAGTAGGAAATTACTTTAAATGTCTCATACCGCAACCAATGCCAAATTCAAGCCTCTTAATATCGCTATTTTAACCGTTTCTGATTCACGTACCGAAGCAAATGATAAATCAGGTAAGTTACTAGTTGAACGTCTACAAAAGGCAGGTCATCAATTAGCAGATAAACAAATTGTTGCCGATAATATTTACCAACTGCGTGCCACCGTGTCGAATTGGATTGCTGATCCTGATATTCATGTTGTCATTTCTACAGGTGGAACAGGTTTAACAGGACGTGATATTACCCCTGAAGCATTGAAAATTTTATACGATAAGGAAATTGAAGGCTTTGGTGAAATTTTTCGTATGATTTCCTATAAGCTCATCAAAACCTCAACTATTCAGTCCCGTGCTATTGCAGGACTCGCCAATGGTACGGTGATATTTTCTCTGCCCGGTTCTCCGGGGGCATGTAAAGACGGATGGGACGAGATAATTGTGCATCAACTCAATGCTCGGACACAACCTTGTAACTTAGTTGAAATGATGCCCCGTTTTTTAGAAAAATAATAATTTGCATAATTTAAGGAGAAATAATCATGACCTGTGGATGTGATGATAATTGTGATGCCCAACAAACGTTAATGCCAGTTGATCAAGCATTAGAGCGATTAATTGAGAATGCCCTTCCTTCGGGTGAAACAGAAATCATTGATTTAATAGACGCAAGCGGACGCATTCTAGCCGAAAATCTCTGTTCAAGTATTAATGTACCCCCTGCTGATAATAGCGCAATGGATGGTTATGCCGTTCGCAGTGCTGATTTTGCAAATGCAGAAAAACAAAGTTTACCAATTAGTCAACGTATCTGTGCAGGAGAAGTTGGTATACCACTCGAAGCGAATAGCGTCGCGCGTATTTTTACAGGTGCATCTATTCCCATAGGAGCCGATGCCGTTATTATGCAAGAACGCTGCGAAGTAGAAGGCGACAATATGATTAGCAGTGGCCCCATTAGTGCAGGGACTAATCTACGCAAAGCAGGAGAAGATATTGCCATCGGTGATACTATTCTCAAAATAGGCGATCAACTAAAACCACAAGATTTAGGTTTAGCCGCTTCCGTTGGCATTAGCAAACTAAAAGTCTATCGTCGTTTACGTGTTGGCATATTTTTTACAGGAAATGAGTTGCGTGAACCCGGGACAAAACTGAATGCAGGACAAATCTATAACTCAAATCGCTATACTCTGCGTGGATTATTAAATAATCTAAATTGTGAAATCATTGATCTAGGTATAGTAAAAGATACACTGCAAGCAACCCGCGAAGCAATGCTAGAGGCAGCCGAAAGATCTGATTTAGTCATGACCAGTGGCGGAGTCTCTGTGGGCGAAGAAGACTATGTACGCATTGCACTTGAAGAGCTAGGACAACTCGACTTTTGGCGTATCAATATTAAGCCTGGAAAACCACTTGCTTTTGGAAAAATTGGCAACACTCCCTTTTTAGGCATGCCAGGAAATCCTGTTTCTGTCTTTGCTACCTTCTGCGTTTTTGCACACCCTTATATTAAGAAAAAATCGGGTGCAACGGATGTATTGCCAAATCGCTTTATGGTTGCTGCTGGATTTGAATGGAAAAAGAAAGGCTATCGTTGCGAGTATCTAAGAGCAAGAATAAAACAAGACGCATCAGGGCAATCATCCATTACTCTATTTCCACATCAAGGATCAGGCGTATTAACCTCCACTAGCTGGGCAAATGGACTTGCTATTATTCCACCTAATACAATGATTAATAAAGGTGACAAAATAGAGTTTATTCCCTTCAGTGAAATGGCGATTTATTAACAAGTTTAAAAACGAAAAAGCTTCAACCATTGCTTACCTTGGTTGATGTTTTTTAAGCTAAGGAATATTGGTAGGCTCGAGTGAATTCGAATCACCGACCCCCACCATGTCAAGGTGGTGCTCTAACCAACTGAGCTACGAGCCTAAAATAAAACAAATAATTAATAATCTTTAGATATTGTATCAGAAAGTACAATAGTGTTAGAAATGGCTCCCCGAGCTGGGCTCGAACCAGCGACAAACGGATTAACAGTCCGTTGCTCTACCAACTG
>WGBH01000370.1 GCA_015494435.1 Thiotrichaceae bacterium
AAAGCTTCAAGTAGAGATTAATAGTATCTCTACTTGAAGTGGAATAGTGATGCAGGTAAAGAGTAACTATCAAGTGTTACTCAAACGATGAAGTTTAGATTTATAGATTTTCTTATACTATTTTATAGATATTTGTAGGTTTTTCTTGTCGGATCGTTTCAATTAATTAATACATTGGAATATTGCCCTAATACTTCGTTATGGCAACGTGTTTAGAAATTTCAGCAGCGATCTCAAAGTTGCTCTTCCAGAGGGCTTGTGAGTTGCAGATAATCCTAGAAATTAAGGCGTATGTTCTTACCGTTTCAAAAGGCGATTTGATAATTTTTTTTCTTTTTCAAGGGAAATTTCTTTCTTAGGAGTCACAACCACGTTGCTCTTTTTATTTATTAATAAATCATTGCGTTTAAGCTCTCGTTTTGCTCGCAATAAATAGCCTCCTATTGCTCCACCTGCGGTAGTTAGTGTCATTAAACCAAAAGTAAATAATTCCATTAAAAACATTAATGCGCCAACTCCAATTACAGCGGCAAAGGCCGCACCGACTTTAAAATTAGCTTTGCTATGCGTGATTTTTGCTTCTCTGTTAATTTGCTGTTGTGTTTGCTTTACAATTTTAGTTTTTGCACGTTCTGCATTTAACTGAATCTTTGCTGTTTCTTTGATATGTTTATCATTTATCATCGCTTTTTCTGCCAGATAACTATCTTCTCGTTTTGCTTTTTCTTTTGTATATTTATTTTCTAAGTTCGCCAATTCATCTTTACTTTTTTGTTTTGCAATGGATTGAAACCAGAATGCAGAAAAAACACCAATCATTGCAATAGGAAAGGCGAGCCGTAACCAGTCAATACCTTGTAAATCAGGCGATAAAAATACCAAAGCAACGGTTGCTATTTGAACTAAAAAGATACCTATTAAAAAACGAAATATAAGCATTTATTACCTCAATTGGTAAAAAGTAGAGAACAATATCATCAATCATAGTTTGCACTAAGAATATGATCAATGCGGTATTATTTCACCCTTAATTCCTAATTGCATCTAATCGCTATATAATAGCGTAATTAATAGATAATTATGGAAGCTGAAAATGCAAACGATTGATCGAAATGTTGATAGCAGAGAAATAGAAAAATTTGAAGTGTTGGCACATCGTTGGTGGGATATAAACAGTGAATTCAAGCCACTACATGATATTAATCCGCTAAGATTGCATTATATTAATCAGAATTCAGGTGGTCTACAGGGAAAAAAGGTGATTGATATTGGCTGTGGCGGTGGCATTCTTTCAGAGAGTATGGCCATAGCTGGTGCGCAGGTTACAGGGATTGACATGGGGAAAGCACCATTGTCCGTTGCAGAATTGCATAGCCTTGAAACAGGGGTGGATATTGATTATCAACAAATCACAGTTGAAGAAATAGCACAGCAACAAACAGGGCAATATGATGTAGTTACCTGCATGGAAATGCTAGAGCATGTACCCGTACCTAGTTCTGTGATTGCGGCTTGTAGTCAGTTAGTTAAACCAGATGGACATGTCTTTTTTTCAACCATTAATCGTAACCCTAAAGCTTTCGCTTTTGCAATTGTAGGAGCTGAATATATACTCAATATGTTACCTAAAGGTACACATCAGTACGCAAAATTTATACGTCCATCTGAATTAGAAACATGGGCAAGGCATCAAGATTTAGTATTAAAGGACGTGAGCGGTATGAGCTATAACCCCTTATTTCAAAGTTATAAGCTAGGAAAAGATGTCGATGTCAACTATTTGATGCATTTCACTAAAGAGAAAAATTTATGATCAGTACGAAGATAAATAGAGCGCATATAACCCTACTTCTTGGCTCTTTGTTACTCTTATCGGCTTGCACTAATGTTCGTTATAAAGATGTATCTTATGATGCTAAAAGAAAAATTACCACTGTTTCAGCGATTACATCCGCAGAACAAAATAAAATCTTAGCACTAAAAAAAGCGCTTATGTCATTAGGACCACATATTGATCCTCAAGAAGCCGCTTTTGTAGCACGAGAAGCAGTTATGTACCCTATGGTTTTAGCTAATCAATATCAACTCGTTTCTCCCCCTTTATTGCAAAATGTATTAGTCAACTATGGTTATCGTAAAAATGGCTTATGTTGGCAATGGACACGTGATATGGGGAAACAATTAGGCAAAAAACCGCTAAAAACACTCGATTTCCACCATGCAGTTGCATTTCGTCGTAATTATTGGAAAGAACATAATACTTTAGTCGTCTCTGCAAAAGGCAAGACGGTTGCTGATGGTATTGTGCTTGATCCATGGCGAAATTCTGGAAATTTATATTGGAATTTTGTAAAACGAGACAGCAAATACCCTTGGGTAGAGTTTACTAATTAGTCAACTACCCCTGAGATAAAGGCACAGAGCTTGAGTCTTGAGAGCCGAAAAATGCTCTCTTCTTTCCATCCATCAGAAATACACTTCTTTTTACTTGTTATTATCCAATAAAGAGGGGATATTCATCATCAATTCAGCATCCTGCCTTTACAGTTACTGAATATTTTCAGGAGTGAGGACGTATGGAATACTGACTCCTTAATCTTTTTTACAATCAACCACCTACTTTTATTTCCAGACATGATAACAACAACAAAAAATAATTTATTAAATGGCATTTTCAGTCTTATATTTTTAATTCCTCTACCGACTCTTATTCTTAATATTTACCATAGCTTTCAAATTAGTGGGCATCTCATTGTCTTTAATCAGGTGTTTTTTAATACGGGAAGTTATGTCATATTGGCACTTTTAGCATTGCTTGCATTTTATTTACTGTATAAAAGCTTGCACTCCTTTAGTATTCTTCTTTTGCCCTGTAGATAGCGTTCCAAACCCTTTTATCCCAGCTATTTATACTTTTTTATCTACTAATTAGTTATATCTATTGATTGATATATGATCACAATGATACATTATACTTATGGTAAGAAAAAAAATAATTATCTGAATTAATAAGGAACCTTAACGATAGGTGAGGGTTCTAAAATTTAAATAAGGAAAAAAGGGGAATATTATGGAAATTATAGTCATATTAGCCGTATTTATTGTTTTAGCTATCGTCGTTGTGATTGTGAATATCTACAAAGCACATCAAGAAAAATGTATTTTAGAGGCTGTTTCAAAGTTGGATAAAAAAGGTTATCTGCATGAAAATAATATTCATGTAGTCGATCTTTGTCGTTATATAAAAACCGATGATATCAATGAAGCTTATTTATTTTTCAATAGCTTGCAACGTAATGGAAAAATTGAAGCCTCCTTTAATTTGATAGGTTCAAATTCTGAAAGGAGTTATCGTCGTTTTGATGAAGAGCGTAAGGGAATAAAACATCCCGTTATGACGCAGATTGCAGTTTAGTTATTGAAACTTCCTTAAACTACTTGATGTGATTGTTTTATAAGCTTTTATATCTATGCTCTTAGCAGTATAGTAAGCGTCCCTTTGTCGCTTATTATCTATATTATGTCGCTTAAATTTTTGTTTACGTTAGTTATCTTTAGTTTAACTCTTAATTCAACGCCTTCTTTTGCCAGAAAACCTACTTTATCCTCCCTTAATTACGCCGTTAATAATCTTAATAAGAAGCTAAAAAATCAAAAAAAAGAATAAGCTAAACATCACTTTCCCAAAATAACAAAGCTTTGTTCGACTCGATGACCTGATTCATCAATCAAAACCACTTTATGTTTACCTGCTTTTAGATAGAGAGCCTTTTGATGAAACAAACGTGTTGCGCCTTTGTATTGATTATCAATATGCCAATAAATTTGTTGTTCTTGTTCTCGATGAATGGCTTTAAACACCACTTTGCTACGTTCACCCGTTAAATCAGTGGGGATGAATATTTGTGTATTATTACGAGGATAGATCAAGCGCATCGGGTTATTGTCATGTTCATTGCTAGCTTGCATTTTACAGTCATCACGCCATTGGGGTAAGGGCTTATAATTGGCATGTGTTTGTTGATAATAAAAGGCTTGGTCAGGGGGTAATATAAACCATGATAAATGTTGCATTTTACTAATGGATTCACAGTCACTGTGTACGCGTTTGAAGTTACCTTCTTTGCCAACCACATGAATGCGTTGATGATAAGGGCTAATACGATCAAAATGGCTATTTTTAGGCACCCAATAGGATTTTGCTTTACAGTCTTTATTTGCTAAAAAACCATCATCTTCGCAAATTTTTATTTTTTTCATCTGTGACAGTGGTTTATCAAACCATTTATTATCCAGTGATAAACGATTGAAAACATCAAATAAAATCGGTGCTGCCGCTTTCCCTCCTGTTAATTCTTGACGACCTTCGCCTTTTGCATTACCAACCCAAACTCCGACCGTATAACGCGGTGTCGTACCAATTGCCCACGCATCTCGATGTCCAAAGCTAGTCCCTGTTTTCCATGCAATTTTATGGCTACTACTAAAATTACGCCAATAACCCAATTCATCAGGGCGAGTAACATCCAATAAAGCTTGCAATGTCATCCATGCACTTGCAGGAGAGATTTCACTGCGTTGTTGTGTATATGTATTCGTATTTTTTAAGACGCTAGGATGGCGATAATAGCTTTGTTTTTGATTATTTTGTTGGGCAATATTGGCTAGATTGGCATATAAATTGGTCAATTCCCATAAGGTTGTTTCAGCACCCCCAAGAATTAAAGGTAAGCCATAATCACGCGATTTACGATGTAAAGTGGTCATCCCCATTTGGCGTAAAAAACCAAGAAAACTTTCGACCCCATGCAGACTTAATAAATTCACCGCAGGAATATTTAAAGAACGTGCCAATGCCTGCTTTGCCTGTACTGCTCCTTGAAATTGACGATTAAAATTTTTGGGTTGATAGCCGGAATAACGCACAGGTGTATCAGAAATAAGTGTTTCAGGTAAAATTTGTCCTTGTTGAATCATATTGGCAAATAAAAAGGGTTTTAGAGTACTGCCTGTACTGCGTGGACGATGAATTAAATCAATCGCCTGACCGTATTTATCCGCCTTTTTTACCCGTGCATTCCCTACATAAGCTAGCACTTCAAAACTTTGATTATCAATCACTAAAATAGCCAGATTATGTACATTGCTTAAAGCCAGCGTATCGCCATGATGAGAGGCAACCTGATTAATACGCTGTTGAAAGGTAGCATCAATGGTGGTGTGAAAACGTTGTTTTTGTGGGTATTTGATAATTAAAGTATCTAGCAAATGCGGTGTTAAACGGGGTAGGCTAGGGGGCTTATTCGGTAATGGCTCAATAATGGCGAGATCATATTCTAATTTTGAAAGCTTTTTTTGCTGATAAAGCGTATTTAATAGATGATTACGTTTGTTTAGTAATTTTTTTCGATGTCGTCCTAAATGAATTAAAGCAGGACTATTGGGTAAAACCGCTAGCATTGCACTTTCTGCCCATGAAAGTTGTTCAGGCTTGCGTCCAAAATAACGCCATGAAGCCGCTTCTAATCCAACCACATTGCCACCAAAGGGCGCATGACTGGCATAAAAGCTAAGAATTTCCTCTTTGCTGTAAGCCAACTCTAAACGGAGTGCTTTAAATAATTCTTTAAATTTTTCCCATACAGTACGAGCGGGATTAAGACTTGCAAGCCTCACCACCTGCATAGATAAAGTACTCGCACCACTAACAATATGCCCTTGTTGCATATTAAGATAAAAAGCACGTCCAATAGCGATAGGATCAATCCCAATATGCTGATAAAAACGTTTATCTTCAAAAGCAATAATCGCAGTGGCAAATTTATAAGGTGTTTTATCCAAAGGCGGAAAACGCCATTGCTCATCAGTCGCTATATGCGCCCCCAGTAAATGACCTTCTTTGCTCAAAACAATACTAGAAAGAGGTGCGTTAAATAAAGGTTTGGGAAGCGAAAACCAAAAGAGCCATAGTAGAGTAAAGAGACTAATAATTAAGAAAATTTTTCTAATAACTTTAAGCGAGTCGTTGTTATTCAATGCTAATATTTCAATGTGTGTGAGTAAAAGTGAGATGGAATTTTAACAAAGCAAAAGAATCGATGTACTCACTCAATAGAAAAATAGCTTACACTTTTTTTCCTCATTATTTTAAAAAAACTTAAGTTCGCTGGACGGGTTTTGTAAACCCGTCCACACGTTTAGCTTAAACGCAATAAAGCCTCACAGTTTCCTGCAAGGCTTCTTTAAAACGTTCCGACGGGGTAACAAATCCCGTCGGGCTAAGTTTTAAAAAAACTTAATAAAAGTAGCTTTAGCAAAAAAGAGAAGGCAAGCTAGAAAATTTACACAACAGGTTTTATCAATGCAAAATTGGTGGCGTGAGCTAATCATCGATATTTTAAAAATTACGCTGGATCTGTATAAAATAATGATTCCAATTATTATTTTAGTGAAAATCATTCAGGAGCTAGGCGGTATAAAATACATCAGTTATATCTTATCACCGTTGATGCAGTGGGTTGGTTTGCCAGATTCAATGGGATTGGTGTGGGCAACAACCTTAGTGACTAATATTTATGGTGGGATGATTATTTTTGTATCAATGGCCGGGCAAGAGTCATTAACAATAGCGCAAGTTACCGTATTAGGCGGCATGATGCTATTGGCGCATAATTTACCTGTCGAGGTACGCATTGCACAAAAAACGGGGGTACGAATAGGGTTTAATTTGTTATTGCGTATTGGTGGGGCATTATTATTTGGTTTTTTACTGCATACGCTTTATAGCGCAGGAGACTGGTTGCAAGAAACCAATGTTCTATTATGGCAACCTACTGCGGTGGTTGATAGGAGTTTGCTTGTATGGGGTATCTTACAAGTAAAAACGTTACTACAAGTCTTTGTGGTGATCGCCCTATTAGTCGCTTTTTTAAAGCTACTTAAATCAACAGGTTTTGAACGACTGCTTATTTTTCTTCTTTCACCGATACTCCGTTTATTAGGTTTAGGAGAAAAAACCGCCACAATCACCATTATTGGAATGAATCTAGGGCTAACCTATGGCGGTGGATTATTGATTGGAGAAGCCAATAAAGGGATATTAAGCCAGCGTGAAATTTTTGGTGCTATTTCCCTTATTGCGATCTGTCACTCCTTAATTGAAGATACTCTGCTGGTTATATTGCTCGGTGCTGATATTTCAGGTGCGCTGTATCTACGTCTAGTCTTTGCTTTTATTCTGATTGGTGTCGGGATGCGCTTAATCGCTAGATTAAGTGATGCGGTGTTTTATCGCTATTTAGGCTATAATATTTCAGCAAAATAATAAGGAAGTTCCAAGCGATAGATAATATTCTTCACGCCATCGCCTGAAATTTGCTATTCTGTCCTCCCTCTTTATTATTCTCGATAGATCCTGACTCAAGACCCCCTCCTTATGAAATCTGTATTTGCTTTAGTTGGTCGCCCTAATGTGGGTAAATCAACACTTTTTAATCGTTTAACTAAATCGCGTGATGCGTTAGTAGCGGACTACCCTGGTTTAACGCGTGATCGTAAATACGGCACTGGCGTGGTCGGTGAGCGACGCTATTTGGTGATTGATACAGGGGGGTTAAGTGGTGATGAGGCTGGTATTGATGAGTATATGGCAGCACAAACATGGATGGCGGTGGATGAAGCGGATGTCATTTTGTTTTTAGTTGATGGCCGAGAAGGTTTAACCGCTGCCGATAATATGGTGGCAACTCGCCTTCGTCGTACAGGTAAACAAGTTTATTTATTGGTTAATAAAATTGATACAGTGAATCCCGAACAAGCCTGTGCCGAGTTTTATCAGCTAGGTTTTAGTGATGTCTTCCCGATAGCTGCCGCACAAAACCGTGGCGTGACCAAAATGATTACCCATTTATTGGATAACTATCCTGATGATAGTGAAGAAGATGAGGAAATGGGAGACAGTTATCTGGATACCATCCGCATCGCTTTTGTCGGTCGTCCGAATGTGGGTAAATCAACGTTACTCAATCGTATGCTAGGTGAGGAGCGCGTGGTTGCCTTTAATGAGCCAGGAACAACCCGTGATAGTATTTTTGTACCCTTTGAGCGTGAGGGTCAAAAATATACCCTGATTGATACTGCAGGTGTACGTCGCCGTAGCAAAGTCAATGAAGCGATTGAAAAATTCAGTATTATTAAAACCCTAAATGCAATTGAAAAAGCACATGTAGTGATTATGTTGCTCGATGCACATGAAACCATTACCGAGCAAGACGCGCATTTGTTGGGATTGATTTTAGATGCAGGGCGTTCTTTAGTATTAGCGATTAATAAATGGGACGGTTTAGATCGTTATGCACGGGAGCAAATTAAGACGAAACTAGAGGTAAAATTACCTTTTTTAGATTTTGCAGAGCGTCATTTTATCTCAGCATTACATGGAACAGGTGTTGGGCATTTATTTGAATCGGTACATAAAGCTTACCATTCTTCGATGCTAAAAGTCTCAACCGCTCGTATGACTAAAATGCTTGAAACAGCAGTACAAGCTCATCAATTGCCAATGAAAAGTGGACGACGGATTAAACTACGTTATGCACATCAAGGGGGTAGTAACCCCTTTACTATTATTA
>WGBH01000371.1 GCA_015494435.1 Thiotrichaceae bacterium
TACCTATTCAGCGCTTTTCCTCAGAGACTCTTTCAGCTTTGGTAGACAAAGAGGTGAAAGAATATTTAAATTCATTAGAAGGGCAAGATCCCACTTGTTTGTATCGACAGATAATCGATCCCGTAGAATTACCTTTGTTAAAATTGATAATAAAGCATACAGGTGGCAATGAAAGTCGTGCGGCTAAGTGCTTAGGTCTAAATAGAGCTACATTGCGTTCTAAATTAAAACGTCATGGGTTGTTGTAAAGGATATTTATTGCTAACTGTTCAGCTTTGTTTGGAATTTTCTTAATAGCCCCATAGTCTTCGGGGAATCTGCTTTGATTAGATTCCCTTTAAATATTCTTAACTGATTGAATCTAAATTTTTTTTCTCTATATCTTCCTCGTCTTCCTCGTCTGGCTCATCTGGTTCTTCATGCGCTATTCCTTTATGGCAGTCGATACAAGTTTTACCCTTTTTAGTTGCAGAGGCGTGTTTCTTTCTGGCAATTTTATCCTGTTCGCTTAAATTCATACGATCAAAAGAGTGACAGCTGCGGCATTCACGAGAATCAGTTGCCTTCATCTTCGTCCATACTCGACTTGCCATCTCCCAACGATGTTTTTCAAACTTCTCGGCTGTATCAATTGTCCCTATCATTTCATGATAAACATCTTTTGCTGCCATGATTTTAGCTATAATTTTAGGTAAAAATGCTTTGGGTACATGGCAATCAGGACAGCCCGCATGAACCCCAGAAGCACTGGAATAATGCACGGTTTCCTTTAGCTGTTTTAGATTGTTTTGCATTGAGTGACAAGAGGTACAAAATTCAGTTGTATTAGTTGCTTGTAATCCAAAGTTAAACAAGCTCATAAAAATTGCTCCTACTATCAGTAGCAATAATGCTCCTTTTTTTGATCTTCCCAACATTCATCTTCTCCTAGTGATTAGTTTATTTAGTTCTTTTTGATATCGGCTAGCAATTTCATGATTAATTGTGTATTGAATGCTTTAACTATTCCCTTGAAATTTATTTTTTATAATTTCAAAAAAAGCAAGAAAATAAAGCATGATCAAGTACAAATATAAGATAATCGCTACTTTACTTGTAAATAATACTGATTAAATGATTGAAACAATAGCACAATAATGTAAGGTACTTCGCTATTTGATATCTTTTGTGTCAATGTGTCATGTGCTACGTTGTGTAAATTTCAATAAATAATTGAAATATGTAGACGGGACTTTTTCGACCTACTGCGCTGTGCGAAGCTGATTGCACCAAAGAGAAGCTTGCCAGATTAGTCCAAAAAGGTTAATATTTGACCAATATTATTCTTATATTTTATCAGTGCCAAATAATAATAAATAAGCACTATAAAACCTCTCTTTAGGAAATTCCAAGTAATAAATCTACCCATATTGCGCAGATTTTTTTCTTCTGATTGGATTGTCTCAATAGGTGCATAGTTATTCTACGCAACGATTGAGAGGATTCAAGCAGGAGTAAAAGGGCAAGTAGGATGGGTGAATTTATTAGGAACTGCCTTATTGTCTCTCTCATACCCAAATTTTAGGAGGAATTATGTTACATAATTCACATTCAAGGGCTTTTTTAGCGTATAAAAGCTTGTTGCTTATCATTGTTAGTATCGTCATGCTTGTATCCACCAGTTTTATGTCATCAGCCTATGCTGCAAAGGGTTGGGGAGCAAAACCATTGGCAGAAAAATTTAGACCGAATAGAGGTTGGATTCAACGCTTTTCAACAACGCCTAATGTGATTGCTAATGGTTCTATTGCGAAGGCTATTGATGCCTGTGATGGCATCGTTGGCAAAGGACACTATTGTGTGGTTGAAGTCACCAATACGGCGACAGGCTTGCCCTTAGAAATTTTTCGCTCAAAAACAAAATTGATTGGCGTTGCTGACATGACACCCTTAACAACGCCAGAAAATGCGATTTTTATTTATATTGGTGATAATACCCGACAAGTTATTATCGAAAATTTAAACCTGCAAGGTCATAATGCAGCTGATAATAATATATATGGTATTTTTGTTGAAGGAAAAAATATCCGTAACATCATGATCCGTAATAATAAAATTCACGATTTCAATAGTAATAGCGATGCCCATGGAATTGCTGTTTATGGTACAGGAAAAACGGGAAAACAAGGTATTCGCAATGTCATTATTGAAGGTAATAAAGTCTACTCAATGCGTACAGGTTCCAGTGAAAGCATTGTTATTAATGGCAATGTAAGACGCTGGGAGATTAAAGGGAATGATGTTTACGATGTGAATAATATCGCCATTGATGCCATTGGTGGTGAAGGCACATCAGCAATACGAAAAGACCGAAAAGGGCGTGTATTACCTGGCCGTTTTGATGCAGCAAGCTATGGTTTTATTGAAGATAACTTTGTTAAAAATATGAGTACCGCAGGCAACCCTGCTTATGATAATGAAGAAAGTTGGGCAGCAGCTATTTATATTGATGGCGGTCATCATATACAAGTTGCTAATAATGTCGTTGAAAATTCTTCATGGGCTTATGAAGTAGGCACAGAAAATTGCCTTACCACACGACATATCAGCATCACAGGCAACAGTGCAACAGGCAGTACCTTTGGTGACTTATCACTAGGAGGCTATGCTAAAAAGGGATACAAGGCAGATAAAAGCATTAACTGTAATCCAAATACTAGCGATGATGCCAATGAAGGTCATGGCTATGTCAAATACATCACGGTAAAAGATAATCAGTTTAACTCAAAAAATGCCAGCGAAGCGCTTATTACGCTTCAATTTAGACTTACGAATACCCTTATTTTAGAACCGAATGTTGAAGCGGTGAATGAAACAGGCAATGGTTCGGCAAAAGGTGATCAAAATGCAGTGAAAACTGTTGAGGCTATGTCTATTAATTCTATTTTTAAAGAGTTTAATGTAGGTTTTGGCGGTTCTTCATCTTTCCCGTTTGCTAGTGTGAACCAAGGTAATAAGATTTGGGTTAATGGAAAAGATTTAATATTAAATGAAAATATAGGAGACAATGGTTATTACCAATATATTAAAGCGTTTAATGCCACTTCATTTAATCAACTCCATAACTATGTTAAAAACAGTAAATTCCTTATTTATTGGTTTGTCGATGGATGGCAAGAGAATTGGTATGATATAAATGCTATTCAGAGCTTAATGGATAAAGGCTATATCCCTGTTTTTCAGTATTGGTATTTTGGCGATAAACTTATAAATGGAATGCCAGATAAAAACAAAAAAGACGCTTATGCAAAAGATAATATCAAAGTTGCAGCATTTTTATCTAAATTAAATGGTAAAAAAATGCTTATTATGGAGCCTGAATTTAATAAAAAACCCGTACTTGAAAGTATAGAGACTCAACATGAGTTTGCATCTATTATCTCTAATGCCATAGATACGATTAAAGCTAAAAATCCTGAACTACTTATCTCTTTAAGTATGATGGATACAGGAAGCAGAGGAGTCACTAATACTACTAGTAAATGTGGATATGAAAATTGTTCTTTAGGAGATA
>WGBH01000372.1 GCA_015494435.1 Thiotrichaceae bacterium
GCCTGAATCTGCTAATAACTGGCATTTTTCAGGCGTAAAGGTTTTTTCAAAGCGAATATTACCCCACCATGTAATCACTAAGCCTTTATCAATAAGCTTCTGTGCCATTGCAAATAATACTTTCGGCGGCGCGGCTTCATCAACAAAATGAAAGCCACTTTGTCCTGTTTCAGCAATTAATGCCTCAATACGTTGCACAATAATATCAGCACCCGCTTCATCATAACGAGAGATATAGTCTAAACTAATATCGCAAAAACTACATTTTGACCAGTAACAACCGTGTGCAATAGTGAGTTTATTCCAGCGTCCATCACTCCAAATACGGTGCATGGGATTGAGCATTTCACATAGGGAAAGATAATGATCAATGGGTAAACCATCATAGGTAGGCGTGCCAATGTCTTTATGTGGGATGTCTTTAAACGCTTTATTATCAGCATAGATAATTTCATCTTGATGCAAATAATAAGTACGCACTAAATCAGCCTGAGAACTTTTACCCTCAAGATAGGCAAATAGGTTTAATAAAGGACGCTCACCATCATCAAGCAAAATATAGTCTACAAATTCAAACAGGCGAGGATCTTTTAAACTGCGCAATTCGGTATTGATATAACCACCACCGAATAGAATCTTAATTTCAGGTGCAACCTTGCGACAATGTTTGGCTATTTGTAATGCGCCTAGCATATTGCCGGGGAAGGGAATAGTAATGCCAATCACATCAGGCATTTCATCCATAAGGTATTGATCTAGCAGCTTCTGTAACAATGTCTCGATATAATTTTCATTTTGTTGCAGTGTCTTGTACAAATCATCAAATGAAGGATTAGACGCGGCTAGCCGTTCGCCGTAACGTGATATTTCAAACTGTGGATCAACGCCGTCATGAATGGCATCAATAATATCATCAAGAAATAAAGTGGCTAAATATTTGGCTTTATCTTGCGTTCCTAAGTCACCAAAAGCCCATTGCAATACATCCCCTGAGGCTTGTTGTAATGCATTTAACCCGTCAAATTTAGCTCCTTCAGGAAGAAATTGTCGTGATGCAATACGCAAAGCAAGGCTAGGATTATTACCTTGTAAAAAACCAATAACAGGTTCAATGCATCGTTTTATTTGCTCAAAATGTGCTAAAAAATAATAAATAGAATCAGGTAAATCCTCATCGTCAACATCAGAAAAATTAGCTTCAATGATGTTAATCATTTCATCTAAAGTATCTTTTTTTAACAAGCGTAATAACAGCTCAATCGCCATATCACGTTGTACCGTATGATAACCTTGTTGACGTAGAAAACCCGTTAAATACGCCGTAGCAGGGTAGGGCGTATTAAGTTGAGTCATGGGAGGGGTGAGGAGAAGCGTTTTCATTAAGACGTTCATTAGGAAGTTTTACCTAGCTACGTGCTTTGAATTTTTCTCCTTTTGGTTCAATGCTTCCTATGGTGACAAATTCAGGCGCAATATCAAACAGTACAGGACTAGTCTGAGAAAAGCGCATTACCGCCATTTCATTGCTTTGCTTCCAAACTTTAGCATCAGGTGCTAACCACTGATTGCGTGTTCTCCCCATTTTATGTTGCTCGCCTTCTGTCCATGTACTTAAGCGATTATCATAATTCTCTTTAATCCATCTGCGTAATATTCGATAACTTTTATTAGCGCGTAAATGATCGCTACAACCATCATCTAAACCACCTGAATCAATTGATAATGTGCCTACCATCAAGGTGTTTTCAATCAGTTGAGAAGGTTTAAAACCCAATTCACAATCACCGACAGTAAAACATTGATCAGTCTCATTAATGCTGTCTACATGATCTTTTGCAAAGTGAATAAAGGTTTCTACATCAGAAGGTAACATAAAAAGTTGGAGTTCTGCTTTCATGGCTAAAGGGGTATCAATAATGAATAAAGATTTTGGAGTATAAGTAGATGGATATAATAAATCTACTTAGGATTCAGCTTATTGTCTTTCGATATTAATTTGAACAACTCCCTCCACCACAACTACCACACCCCCCTTTACTAAAGATTTTAGTTTCTTTATTAAAAATATATTTCAGTGATAAATAAAGCAAAATAACAGAGGATATTTGTGCGATAAAGCCAATATCTTCCTTATGTGCATCTAAAATATGAATAGAGGCAAGGGTTTCAGAAAAAAAGCTGTCAAAGAGAAGACCAAACAATAAACTGCCGATTAAAACTGAGGATAGATAGATAATCAGTGACGTTTTTCCTAATGTTTTTAGTACCACGCTCATTGTAATGGTATTCGTTGCAGGGCCTGCGGTTAAAAAGATAAAAGCAGCACCTGGTGAAAAACCCGCGGCTAGCAACGATAATCCCAAGGGAATAGAGGCTGTCGCACAGACATACAGTGGCATTGAAATAGCGAGCACCAAAATATAATTTAATACAAGACTAGAGGATATGTATTCAGAAAGATTCTCAGGCATAAAGGTGACGATTAATGCGCCTATGATGATGCCAATCATTAATGACTTTGCGATGTCTTTATAAATATCATCAAAAGCATAGGATAAAATTTGCTGGGGAATGTTGCCTTTATCCTTTGCTTTAACCACTTTAATCTTTAAGGGTTTACCAACAGGATAAGCGAATGGGGCTTTATTATCAGGATCAATTGGCGTGTATTTAGCGCTATTATTGCTATTATCTTTGTTATTACTTTCCTCTTCTTTCTCTTCCTCTTTTACTAAAAAAAGGGTTAATAAGCCTGCTGTTAAGGCAATAAAAATAGAGGAAATAAGGCGGTATAAGGTAAATGCCCAACCAAAGACACCATAGGTTGCAAGAATAGAATCAGCACCTGTGATAGGCGTGGCGATTAAAAAGGTTTGTGTTGCGCTTTTAGAGGCACCACTTTTTCTTAAGGCACTAACAAAAGGGATAACGCTACAGGAGCAAAGGGGGAGAGGGATGCCAAGTAGAGCTGCCTTAATATTAGCGATAAAATGATGTTGCCCTAGATGTTTTTTAATAAACGTATCGGGTAGAAAGTGCTTGAAAATACTCGCAATAATCACGCCAATAAGAATAAAGACAGCGATAGAATTGAGCAATGCCCAGAAGTTATAGAGAAATTCTAGAAATAATTCTTTAAACATTATTAACTCTCCTAAGAAAATATAACACGGGCAATATTAAATGCAATAAAGGCTAGTGTCCATGCGGTTCCTGTTGTAAAAACAAAGAGGTAGCCCCAATGCTTCCAGCTACCTGCTTCACGTCTAAATACCATTGATGCGGCCAGACAGGGGAAATAAATCATGACAAAAAGAGTGAAGGCAATGGCAGTAGGTAGACTGATATTCGCTTTTAGTTTATCCGCTAAGCTAGCACTTTGTTGGTCTTGTTGATTGCCTAGCCCATATAAAACCCCCATCGTGGCAACGATAACTTCCTTTGCTGCTAAGCCTGCTTCAAGCGCAACTGCCATACGCCAATCAAATCCAAGCGGAGCAAAAAATGGCTCTGATGCGTGTCCGATGATACCGAGATAGCTGTGTTCAAGCTTATATAGCGCTAGTTCATTTTTTAATGCATTGACTTTCTTTTCATCTGTTGCTACCTGTTCAATTTTACTTGCATAGTGTGCATCCATTTCAGCTTGTTTGGGATAATTACTTGCAAACCAAATCAACACAGAGGCAAGTAGAATATAAGTGCCTGCTTTTTTTAGATACATAAACGCTTTTTCTGAAACGGTATGATAAAGCAGTTTTAATGTGGGCAGGCGGTACTTTGGCATTTCCATCACAAACGGTTCATCTTCTCCCTTAAATACCGTTATTTTAAGAAGTTTAGCCGCAAAGACACCTAATAATGCACCGAAAATATAGATCGCAAATAACATATTACCTGCCTGTTGCTCTGCTACAAAAGCACCAACAATAAGTACATAAACGGGTAATTTTGCACCGCAGCTCATAAAGCCAATAATATAGAGCGTTAATAAGCGATCACGATCATTTTTTAATACTCTTGCCGCCATATAAGCAGGCACAGAGCAACCAAAACCACTCACTAAAGGGACAAATGATTTGCCGTGCAAACCAAATTTATGGAAAAAACCATCCAGTAAAAAAGCGGCTCTTGACATATAGCCCGTTGATTCAAGAAGCGCTATCCCTGTAAATAAGATAATAATATTAGGTAAAAATAACACCACTGCGCCAACGCCTGCAATAGCACCATCGGCAATCACTGAAGCTAATTCAGTATCACCTAAAAAGGATTTTGTCCCATCAATCAGCATAGCAAAGAAAGCATCAATCCAACCCATGGGAATACTGCCCCATTCAAAAGTGATTTGAAATAAGCCCCACATTAAAAATAGAAAAATAGGTAAACCAAAGAATTGATGCGTCAAAACAGCATCGATCTTATCCGTTAAGCTCACCGATTGTGTGTTATCAAATTTAACCGATTCTGCGACAGCACCTTTAGCTAAGGCATTTTTTTCATCATGAAAAATCCCATCCAAATCTTTGCTTTGATAGTGTAAATACAGATGCTGATAAGATTTATTAAGGAGTGGCTGAAGCTCTGTCCAGATAGGTTGCCCGTGAAAAGTACGGTAAATTGACGTATCTTGGCGTAGTAATTTTATCGCAATGGTTTTTAATTGCGAGTCACTTTGATAATGCTTATCTTGTAAAAAAGCAGTGATTTTATTAATTTCTTCCTCGTAAGCATCACTGTATTGCAGATGAAAAGGTTGGGTCGGCTGTTGATGGGTTTTAATAATCGCCTCTATTAATTCATCAATACCCGTCTTTTCTAGTGCCGAGGTGTGAATACATTCCACACCGAGTAATTTACTCAGTTGTTTGGCATTGATCTGCACCCCTTCTTTGAGAGCCTCATCCTGCATATTTAAGGCAATCACCACTTTTTTATCGAGTGCCAATAACTCCATAGAGAGATAAAGATTGCGCTCAATATTGGTAGAATCCAGCACATTCAAAATGAGATCATAATCACTATCATCCAGAAAATTTTTAGTAACACGTTCCTCAGTGGTATAGTCGGTTAGGGAATAAGACCCTGGTAAATCCGTTACTTCAAACTCATAACCATCACGGCTAAAATGAATGGTTGTTTTTTCAACCGTCACACCGCTAAAGTTCCCCACCCTTAGCTTCACATCCCCCATCGCATTAATTAGAAAACTTTTACCTACATTTGGCTGACCAACCAAGGCAATTTTAATGGTTTTCATACACCGATCTCAATCGTCTCAGCCTCAGATAATCGTATTGCCATGCGTGTTTTGTTAATGCGTATCTCCATTGTTTTTCTGCCTAAGGTATAGCGTTCAACAGTGATTGTTGCCCCTTTTATGACACCAAAGGAATTAAAACGATGTTTTAACTCTTTTTCAGCATGAATAGCAGTAATGCGAGCAGATTGTCCTTTTTTTAGTGTACTGAGCCTCATAAATAATTCCTAATTTTCCTTGAAAAGGTCGAATACTTATTAATTAATAATACGCTTCGCTAAGCGTGATTTGTAGGGGGGATAAGCGATAGCGCATCCACCAAAATCAACCTATTGCGGTGGATGCGTTGCACTTATCCACCCTACCGTTTAGATTTGGCGGGGGGATTAATTAAACGCCATGTTATTAAAGTACTCATTCTAAGAGTATAAAGGAAATTTTTCTAAATGGGAATGATTATTATTTAAAACTGCGTTAGAGAAAAGTGGACTAAGAAATTGCTCATAAATGATAACGATAATGTGAGGTAATTGGGTAGCGTCGGTCTTTACCAAAGGCGCGTTTAGTGATGCGAATACCGGGGGCAGATTGACGGCGTTTGTATTCATTTAATAGCACCAGATTTGCGACGCGTTGGACGGTCTCTAGCTCATAGCCCATTGCGACAATCTCTTCGACACTTTTATATTCTTCAATAAAATAACGTAACAC